>CAMWSI010000224.1 GCA_947176875.1 uncultured Bacteroidales bacterium | reverse complement strand
GTTGTGGTGTTGCTGATGTTGTCGCTGCTGTGTGGCTGCCGTCCGTTGCAGTCCGTGGCGGGTACGGACGAGCGTTACACGACGTCTTCGTCAGCGCGTCATGTGCTTGACAGCGTGGTGTCGTACGTGTCCGACAGCGTGCTGATCCGCGAGAAAGGCGATACGGTGTATGTGTCGCACTGGCGCACGCGTTACCGTGATCGCTGGCTGGCTCGTTCCGATACGGTGGTCTATCGCGACAGCATCTTTTGCGCGCGTCCTGTAGCCGTTGAGAAGCCCTTGTCCCGCTGGATCCGTTTTCAGCTCCATGCCGGCCGGGTGGCGCTGTTGGTGCTGTTGGCGTGTCTGTCGCTCAAGGCGTTGCGCCGCTATGTAACACCATTTCGACCATTTTAACTCAATCCATTACAAACCAATTAAAACATTAAAATCATGGGATTACCAGGAGTAAAAATCACATTGGGCAGCGGCGGTCTGGGCCGCGTGTCCTCGAGTTCCGACGGTGTAGCGGGTCTGTTGCTGACCGGCAGTGCCGTAGAGGGTAAATTGGAGCTGAACAAACACTATCAGCTGTCTTCGACGAAGGATCTGAGCACGTATGGCGTGACGAAAGAGAACAATCCGTTGCTGTACAGAGAGGTGCTTTCGTTCTACGGTCAGGTGGGCGAGGGTGCGGAACTGCACCTGTTGGTGGCTCCGTCCACGATGCGTCTGTCGTCGATGGTGTCGATGGGTTCTGAAAGTCCGTTGATCCGTCTCATCGAAGGTGCGGCTGGCCGCATCAAGATCGTGGGCGTGAACCGCCTGCCGGAATCGCCGGAAGAATCCGATACGCCGGATGGTCTGGACGGCGATGTCATCGCGGCGTGCGCGGTGGCGCAGCAGGTGGCGGAATCCTTTGCTTCGCGCATCATGCCGTTCCGGCTGTTGATGCCGGCCATCGGCTGGACGGGCGATGGTTCGTTCGCGCCGAACACATGCAGTTACAACCGTGTGGGGTTGGTTTTGGCGAGCGAGGGCGAACTGAACGGCCAGTATCCTGCGGCCATCGGCATGGTGTTGGGTCGCGCCGCCCTGGCGGAACCGCAACAGGATCTGGGTCGCGTCAAGTTCGGCAGCCTTGCGCCGAGGGGCTATTTCACGGACGGTTCGTCCTATCTGGAGAAACAGGGCATGGCCGGTTCGTTGAACGAGGCGGGCTACATCTTCTTTATGAATTATCCGGGAAAGAACGGCTGTTATCTGAACGGCTGTCCGATGGCGACGGGCGAGACGGACGACTATGCGACGCTTAACAACGGCCGCATCATGGATAAGGCGATGCGTCTGGCGTACGACACGTACATTTCCGAAATCATGGACAATATCGCGGTGGGCGAAGACGGCAAGTTGCCGAATGGGGTGTGCCGTTCGTTCGAGTCGATGATCGAGAACGCGGTGTCGGTACAGATGGATGGTCAGATCAGTTCGTTCAGCGCGTATGTGAATCCGGAGCAGAACATCCTCTCGTCCTCCCGTCTGGAAGTGGAATGTCGTCTGGTGCCGTTGGGCGTGTTGAAGGAAATCAACGTGTTGCTGTCGTTCAGCAATCCGTCCATAGCGCAGTAAAACGGGATTATAAACGGAATCATTAATCATTAAAACCAAACGAAAATGACATTTAACAGCAAGGAATACAGTTATTGCGACATCCGAGTAACGATTTTGGGGCGCGAAATGACGGGTCTCCGCGGCATCGAATATACGGCCAAGAAGACGAAAGAGGCGGTGTTCGGTTCGGGCGTGAATCCCAAAAGCATCCAGCACGGCCGTCGTGAATACGAAGGCACGCTGACGGTGTTGCAGAGCGAGTTGGAGGCGTTGAACCGCAGCGCGAAGGAAAACGGCGGCGTGGACTGCCTGGATCTGGAGTTCGACATCGTGGTGACGTACGCCAACGGCGGGGTCTTGACGACCGACATCATCCGTTGCGCGTCGATCACGGAGTTCCCGAAAGGGATGAAGGAGGGCGATTTGAACGGCGAGCATGCGTTGCCGTTCATCGCGCTGGGTATCGAGACGGGCTTGTAGTCCGAGAGGCGTGAACCGTGACGCGGAGGCTGTCGTTATGTCGGCCTCCGCCGGCGGTTCATCCGTAAAGTACAAACAATAAAAACGATAAGAAAAGATGGAAAAGAAAGAAAACGTGTCGTCATTGACGGCGAATGAGAGTGAACGGCGTCAGATTGCGGATTGGAAGCGCAAGTACGGCAAGGTGTTCTGTTACGAGGTGGATGGCGAGAAGCTGTACTTCCGTCAGCCGGACCGCAAGACGTTGTCTGCTGCGGGCGTGATTGCGAAGAACGATCCGATGACGTACAACGAGTTCGTGTTGAAAAATTCGCTATTGGGTGGCGATTCGTCTCTGTTGGATGACAATTCGGTGTTTTACGGTTTGTCGCAGATGATGGACGAGTTGGTGAGCGCCAAGGTGGGCGAGTTAAAAAACTTATAGCGGCCGCGGGCATAGAGCGGGGCATCTTCTTGTTGGAGGGGGATGCCTTGCTCCGCGCCGCTTTCGGGGTGGATCCGTCCGTATTGAGCGATGCGGAATGGGTGTCCTGCGTCCAACAGGCGTTATGGTTGGAATATTTCCGCGTGAACCTGATTGGAAGGGTATTCACGCCACAAACAAAATGAAGATGAAAGAGAATTGGAACAAAATGATGTCGTCGATGCAGCGTGCGACAGCGTCGATGCCGGTATCGGGGCATGGCTGGGCGGATGGCGTGGCGGAGGTCGGGGGCGCGTTCGCAAGCGCGTTCGCGGAAGCGATGGATCGCTTGGGGAGCGCGTTCAACGGCATGAAAGAGACGATAAGCGAGAAGTTTTCGGGCGTGCGGGAGCGTATCGGAAGCGTGCTGAGTGACGTCAGGGAACGTATGGGC
>CAMWSI010000223.1 GCA_947176875.1 uncultured Bacteroidales bacterium | reverse complement strand
AGGCGGAAGTGGTGCCGGATTTGGACAAAGCCAAGCAGCTGCGGGCGATGGCTCAGGAACGAAAGGATTATCGTCGGCAGTTGCAGGAACAATACGATGCGATTCGTAAGCGGTGGATTGAAAATACGGCGGTTTTGGAGCGGAAAGCGGCCGAACGGGCGGAAGCCGAAAAAATCTGCGCCGAGGAACAAGCCTATGCGGAAAGCCATGCGGCGGATGCGGTTTTGGCCGCTCAGGCCGGGCAATTGAACGATCTGTGTGAAAATGTGATCGATGATATGGCGCAGCAACGGCAAACCGAAACATTGGCCGGTCAAAACCGTGAACAATTGGAAAAGGAAGCGGCCCTTTTGGCGGAAAAGGAACTATTGGCCGGGCGTTTGGCCGAAGCTTTGCCGGAGCAGGTGTTCGCGTTGCGCCAGCGTCTGGCCGACGGGCAACCTTGTCCGGTTTGCGGCGCCGTGCATCATCCGTGGGGCGACCGTCTGGATGTGCTGAGCGAGGATGAAAGCCGGCTGAAACAGGCCAGGGAGGCGTTGAAGGTCGAGATGGAACAACTGACCCGACAGATGGAAAACCGGAAAGGGGAGGTGCTGCGCTTGGAGGCCATGACGGAGAATTACCGGGGCCGGGTCGCGGTCGCCCATCGGAAATTGGACGGACTTTTGGGAGCGGTATTGCCGGATTGGGCGGCGCGCTTGCAGGCCGGCGATTTGCGGCAAACTATGGAAAGCAGGATAGCGGCGTGGCGGCGGCATGAAGACCGTGTCCAAAAGGCCGAAAAACAGTTGGTGGAAATGCGGTTGGCCTTAGGCGGATTGTCGGATATCGTGGAGAAGGAAAAGGCGGATTTGTTGCAGAAGCAAACCGACATGGAAGCGTTGGACAAGCGGTTGGATGCGTCGTATGAGGCTTACAGGCGGTTGTGGGGCGAGGAAAAGCTGGAACAGGTGGAAAACCGTTACAAGGCGCAACGGCAGCAATTGGAGAAAGCCTTGGCGGCAGTTGATTCGGCCTTGAAGGATGGGGAGCGTCGGAAAGCCGGCCAGGAGGCCATGTTGAAACAATTAATCGAAGATCAAGATCGATTGAAGGCCGCCTTGGACGGTCATCTGCAGCGTATCCGGGATTGGTTGTCCGAACATCCGCAAATTGGAGGTGAAGAACGTTTGCAGCAGTTGCTGGCGAGTGCCGAAAGCGGTTTGGAGGCGTTGCGGCAACAGCGTGAACAGTGGCGGCAACAGCAGGCCCAGGCGCAGAGTGTTTGGGAAGACCGCCGGTTGCAACGGCAACAGCATCTGCAACAGGCGGAGCATCCGTCCGAAGACGCCGACCGGGCGGAGATGTCCGCCCGCGAAACCGAGCTGCGTCTGCTTGTCGAAAAAATGCAAGGTCGCAAGGCGGAATTGGAAATGATGTTCAGACAGGAAGAAAGCCGGCGGGGCGAGCTGGAGAAATTGACGGCCGAGATGGAAAAGGCGCGTCTTGTCTATGAGGATTGGGCGAAACTCAACGAATTGTTCGGGAGTGCCGACGGCGGCAAGTTCAAGCAGGTGGCGCAGGCTTATACGCTCGATATCCTGCTCGGTTATGCGAACCGTCATTTGGAGCAACTGAGCAAACGATATACGATACAGCGTGTCGGCGACACATTGGCGTTGCAGGTCGCGGACGGCGACATGCTGGGCGAAATCCGCAGCGTGCATTCGCTTTCGGGGGGCGAGTCGTTTCTGGTATCCTTGGCCTTGGCTTTGGGATTGGCTTCGCTTTCATCCAATGCGATGCGCGTGGATTCGCTCTTCATAGACGAAGGTTTCGGTTCGTTGGATGCCGATACGTTGCAGACCGCGATGGCGGCCTTGGAACATTTGCAGACGCAGGGCCGCAAGATTGGCGTCATCACGCATGTAGCCGAAATGACGGAGCGGATTCCCTGTCGGATTATGGTGGAACCGACCGGCGGAGGCGGTAGCCGCGTGAGATTACCTCAGTAGAGGGTGGGCGCGGGAAAATAAAAAAGCCTGACTGAAAAGTCAGGCTTTTTTATTCTGGTGGAGCATAGGGGAGTCGAACCCCTGACCTCTTGACTGCCAGTCAAACGCTCTAGCCAACTGAGCTAATGCCCCGTAAAGAGGGTGCAAAGGTATAACAATAATTTTGTTTTTCCAATTTTCGGTAAAACTTTTTTTCAGGAAATTTCACCGGTGCGTCATACAACGAAAAGCCCCGTATCAAAACACCTTGTTAAGAAGCGGATACGGGGTTAGTTATTGCGGTTGCATTTTATTTTGGGCCTGTTTTGGGCAAATGGTCTTTCGGAATACGCATCCGATAGAACGAGCGGTAAACGAAATACAGGCCAATCAAAAGGAACAGCACCCCGATGAACGGCGTCGGATCGGTCTCGCCCGCCGCTGTGTTCATTTTCATGGCTACGGCGATTTCGGCCGCCAGCAAACCGAACAACGTCGAGAATTTGATGATCGGGTTCAGCGAAACCGAAGTGGTGTCTTTATAAGGATCGCCCACCGTATCTCCGACCACAGAGGCGTCATGCAAAGGTGTGCCCTTTTCCTTCAAATCCACTTCCACCACTTTTTTGGCATTGTCCCATGCGCCGCCGGCATTGGCCATATACAAGGCTTGGAACAGGCCGAAAATCGCGATGCCGATGAGGTAGGCCACGAAAAAGTTGGGGTCGAAAAACGCGAACGCCAGGGTCAGGCAGAAAATGACACCGAAAATATTCCACATGCCGTATTGCGCGTACTGTGTGCAAATCTTGACCACCTTCTTCGAGTCTTCGATATCGGCTTCTTCCTTGTCCAATTTCAGGTTCTTCTTGATGAATTCGACGGCCCGGTAGGCGCCGGTCGTCACGGCTTGGATGGAGGCCCCGGAGAACCAGTAGATGACGGCGCCGCCGCAGATAAAACCTAACAGGACGG
>CAMWSI010000222.1 GCA_947176875.1 uncultured Bacteroidales bacterium | reverse complement strand
GATAATACCCCTCTATGCTCTTGGGCATATCGTAGTGGATGACGAAACGCACGTCCGGCTTGTCGATGCCCATGCCGAACGCTATCGTGGCCACGATGACGTCTATTTCCTCCATGAGGAATTTGTCCTGGTTCTCCGCCCGCGTCTGCGAGTCCAAGCCCGCATGGTAAGGCAAGGCCTTGATGCCGTTGGCGCAGAGTATCTGCGCGAATTCCTCCACTTTCTTACGGCTCAGACAGTAAACGATACCCGATTTCAGTCCGGAGGTCTTGATGAATTTGACGATGTCGCGGTCGATATTGGCGGTCTTGGGCCGCACCTCGTAATAGAGGTTCTCGCGGTTGAACGACGAAAGGAAAACGCGGGCGTCCATCATGCCGAGGTGCTTCTGGATATCTTTCTGAACCTTTGGCGTAGCCGTGGCCGTCAGCGCCAGTATCGGCACTTTCTTGGGCATGGCGTCTATAATCGGCCTGATCCGACGGTATTCCGGGCGGAAATCGTGCCCCCACTCCGAAATGCAATGCGCCTCGTCTATGGCCACAAGCGACACGTTTATGCTGCGGAACAACTCCAGATTGTCTTCTTTGGTAAGGGTTTCCGGCGCCACATACAGCATTTTCGTCTTGCCGGCCAGCAGGTCGTCCTTGACCTGCTTCATCTCCGTGCGGGAAAGGGAGGAATTGAGGTAATGGGCGATGTCGGACTTGGCGCCGAAACTGCGTACGGCATCGACCTGGTTTTTCATCAGCGCGATGAGCGGCGAAACGATGATGGCCGTCCCCTCCATGACAAGGGCCGGCAACTGGTAGCACAAAGACTTGCCGCCGCCGGTCGGCATGATCACGAACGCATCCCGCCCCGCCAGCACGTGACGGATCACCGCCTCCTGGTTCCCCTTGAAATGGGAGAATCCGAAGATGCGCTGCAACGCTTCGTGGAGAAAATCCCGCTGGTCTTCCATACCCGTCAAACTTTATAAAAAAATTCTTACTTTTGTACCCGCAAAATGTCTTTCAAAGTTACAACGAATTGTTGGAAAATAAAAAAAATATTTTGGAAATCGTTCGCAAGTGCATCCTGAGCGAAGAAAAAGCGATAGGAAAACTTGTTGATTATCTTGACGATAACTTTACTTCCGTCGTTACGGAGATCCTGCATTGCAAAGGCCGGGTCATCGTGACCGGTATCGGGAAAAGCGCCAACATCGGCGTCAAAATCGTTTCCACGCTCAATTCCACGGGTACGCCGGCCATCTTCATGCATGCGGCCGACGCCATACACGGCGATTTGGGCATCATCCAGCCCGACGACATCGTCATCTGCATTTCCAAAAGCGGACAGACACCCGAAATCAAGGTATTGGTACCGCTCATAAAGGGATTCGGCAACCGGTTGGTGGCTTTGGTCGGCAATACGCAGTCGTTTTTGGCCAAGGAGGCCGATTACGTCCTCAACTGCACGGTCGATCGCGAGGCCTGCCCGAACAACTTGGCGCCCACGACCAGTACGACGGCACAGTTGGTGCTGGGCGACGCGCTGGCCGTGGCCTTGCTGGAATGCCGCGGCTTTACGCCCGAAGATTTCGCACGCTATCATCCCGGCGGCACGCTGGGCAAGCAACTGTATCTGCGCGTCCGCGACCTCTCGCGGCAGAACGAGAAGCCGGCCGTGGATCTGAAATGTCCGCTCAAGGACGTCATCATCGAAATTTCTTCCAAATGTCTGGGCACGACGGCCGTTCTGGACGGCGACCGGCTCGCGGGCATCATCACCGACGGCGACCTGCGGCGCATGTTGCTCAAGAACCTGTCGCTGGAGAACACGCTGGCCGAAGACATCATGACACGCTCGCCCAAGACGATACACGAGGACGACATGGCCATCAAAGCCCTCAAAATCATGAAAGAAAACAACATCACGCAAGTATTGGTGACCGACGGCGAACAACGTTACGCCGGCATCATCCACCTGCACGATTTGGTAAGAGAAGGCATTATATAATAACGCGAAAACGGAAATTTTATGATACTCCGCACCGAGAACATCGTCAAGACCTATCATCAGAGAACGGTCGTAAACCATGTGAACATCGAAGTAAAGCAAGGGGAAATCGTCGGGCTGCTGGGTCCCAACGGCGCCGGCAAGACGACCTCGTTCTACATTATCGTGGGGCTGATAAAACCGCTTTCGGGACGCGTTTTCTTAGACGACCGCGACATCACGGGTCTGCCCATGTACAGGCGGGCGCAGATGGGCATCGCCTATCTGGCGCAGGAAGCGTCCATTTTCCGGCAGATGTCGGTCGAGAACAACATCATGTCCATTTTGGAGTTCACCGAAAAGGATCCGGCCCGCCGCAAGGAACGCCTCGAACAGCTCCTGGCCGAATTCGGCATCGAACACGTGCGCAAGACCAAAGGCATCAGCCTCTCCGGCGGGGAACGGCGCCGTACCGAAATAGCGCGTTCGCTGGCCGCCAACCCGAACTTCATCCTGCTGGACGAACCTTTCGCCGGCATCGACCCGATCGCCATCGAAGACATCAAGAACATCGTCACGCAACTCAAATCGAAAAACATCGGCATCCTGATTACCGACCACAACGCGCACGAGACGCTGTCCATCACCGACCGCTCCTACCTGCTCTACGACGGACGCATCCTCAAGGAAGGCAATTCCAAGGATCTGGCGGCCGATCCGGACGTAAGGGAGAAATACCTCGGACGCGACTTCCAATTGAGATAAAAAGCCCATCGGCCATATCGTTCATCCTTGACACAAAATAAAAACCACAACAATGGAAACCAACACAAAAGTTAAAATCTTTTCCTGCCGGGCCACGCGGTATCTCGCGGAGAAAATAGCGCAGGAATACGGTTCCGAACTCGGCAAGTCGGACGTTTATACGTTTGCTGACGGCGAATTCCAGACTTGCTACGAAGACA
>CAMWSI010000221.1 GCA_947176875.1 uncultured Bacteroidales bacterium | reverse complement strand
GTATAAGAGCCAGACTGCCGTCAATTACACCCACGACTGGCTGATTATGCCGGCCGCCGTCGGCAACGGGAAGCCGCAATGGATTTCGTTCATGGCCCGCGGTCTGGAAACCGGCAAGCAGGAAGCGTTCCGCATCGCCTACAGCCTGACCGGCTCCGACACGGCCGACTTCATCCGCCTGTCGCAGCAAGCCGACTACGTGAACTGCCTGTGGACCCGTTTTGTCTATGACCTGCCCGCCGACGCCAAATATGTAGCCATCGAATACCTTTCCGGCAATGGAAAGGCATTGTTCATAGACGACATCACGGTATCGACGGACGCCTGCGTTTTCCGCACGGACGAAAGCCTGACGGCCGGAGAGGATTTCGTAGAGAAAGTAGCCGGTTATTCGGTTTACCGCGACGGACTGTTGCTGACCACCGAGCCCCTCCACGCCAATGCCTATTTCGACGGCAACCTGCCCAACGGCACGTACGACTATACGGTCAAAGCCTTGTACAACACATCGTGCGAAAGCGAGGCGAGCAAGCCCGTAACGGCCAACGTGGACTACCGCGCGCCCCTGACGGCACCGCGCAATCTGGCCGGTAAAGCCAAACACGATACGGTGTCGCTTACCTGGAATGCTCCGGCCTATGCAGAAGACAAACTTCTGACCTATATCCAATCGGAATTATCGACCGCTCTCGGTTTCAGCAGTGCCGCCGTTTATTATGCGGCTCAACGCTGGGAGGCTTCCGAACTGCTGGGCGTATTCGGCTACCGCATTTATGCCGTCAGCGCGTTATTCGCCGAACAACCGACGAAACTCGACCTCGTGATTTTCCAGAACGACGAACTGGTTTACGAACAGGACGTGACCAAGGCCTGCAACGCTTTGGAGATGTCCGTATTCGTGCTTGACAATCCGTACGAGATAGACTATGCCAAAAACCTGACGATCGGTTTCCGCATCAGTGCCGAAGCCGAATCCTATTCGATCGCCATCGACAAAGGACCGGTCGCGGCCGGCAAAGGCGACTTGTATTCCGACAACGGCATCGATTGGGTCTCGGCCGATTACTACCACGGTATCCAGGGCAACTGGTTTATCGCCGCGCTCATGGATTTGCCGGAACCCGCCGACGGCAACCGGAACGGTTTTCTGGGCTATCTGGTTTACCGTAACGGGGAAGCCGCCCGCAAAGAATTGATTTTGACCGAAAACTATACGGAATCCGGGCTACCGAAAGGGGTTCACACCTATGCCGTGGCGGCCGTTTACAACAGCGGGGAGAAAATGTCCGAAAACATCACGGTCAAGGTGGTGACGGGCGCCGCCAACGAAGACATAGACGACAACCGGCTCCGTATCTTCCCGAATCCGGCTTCGGACCGCTTCTCGATATACGGAACGTTTGAATACGCCGAAATTACGGATCTGCATGGCAAATTACGGCTGAGACACGAAGCGCCGCAAGGCGATGAGATCAATATTCCGACTTTGCCGTCGGGCGTTTATTTCGTAAGGATAACGACGGCCGCCGGCACGGCGGTACGGAAATTAGTGGTACGGAAATAGGTTGCACCGCCTCTGCATGACCGGCTTTTCACCCGGTCATGCAGAGGTTTGATTCCAAAGTTGTGTAGTTAGTTGTTTAAGGCGTGGATTTCCGTCCGGCCGATGTGATACCGGCCGGCGGAACGCGCCGAAAAATTACGTCTTTCCCCAGCCCGTTTGTTTTCGGGGTTTATTATTTGTACTTTTGCAGGATATTGCCCTATTTTAGGTCTTTTTGACTATATTTTAGCGTTTTATGAGCCATTATCCTGCTTTGCGGTTGGAAATCGACGCCGCGGCCTGCATCGGATGCGAGCGTTGCGTTCGTATCTGTACGTCGCGGATTTTCTATGTTGCGGAACCGGAAACGACCGATAACCCGACGGACGACCGCCATTCCGCCGCACAATCCACCCGCAAGCGCATCGGACTGCAAGAACCGGAACTCTGCATCCGCTGCGGACACTGCGTGGCCGTATGCCCCGCCAACGCCATCACACACGGCGATTTCCCCGCCGAAACCATCCATACGTTCAACCCTGCGTTGCGGCCCTCTCCCGAACAAATGCTGGAACTCATCCGCACGCGCCGTTCCAACCGCGCCTTTTCCGGGGCGGAAGTACCGGAAGCCGCCCTCGCGCGGATTATCGAAGCCGCCCATCGCGCCCCCACGGCTTCCAATGCCCAACAGGTGGCCATCGTGCAGGTGCATGATCCGGCCGTTATCCGCGACCTGAGCCGGCTTACGGTGGAGACGTTCCTGAACGTGGCCCGTAAATTGGAGTCGCCGCTCGTCAAGCCCTTCGTCAAGCCGTTCATGCCGGGTGTTTACAGACTTTTCCCGAAAATGCGGATGCTGGCCGCCGAAATGGAGAACGGGAAGGACTTCGTTCTGCGCAATGCCAAAGAGGTCTTGTTTTTTTATACGCCCGGTTCCAACCGCTTCGGCTGCCAGGACGCCAACTTGGCGTATCAGAACGCCTCCCTTATGGCCGAAAGCCTCGACGTGGCGCATTTTTACACAGGCTTCGTCTGCGCCGCATTCAAACAAAACCCCAAACCGTTCCTGAAATGTCTCGGCATAGAAGGACGTATTCAAGCCGGCATGGCCTTGGGGATGCCCGCTTTCCGATTCGAACGTTACATAGACCGTCGGCCGCTCGACTTTAAAAAGATTTAACCATGGTTTTCGTGCTCATGCCCATCATCTTCCTCGTAGGCATCATCCTCGTCGCGCTGGAAGACGTCATCAAAATCAACAAGACCGCCATCGTGCTCGCCATGAGCATTATCCTTTGGGGGCTTTTCCTGCTCGATGCCGACGCCATTTTAGCGCATAACACGGCTTTGTCGCTGTTTTCGGAAGATTTGCCGCATTTTTCGAACCTGACGCTGCACGAACGCATCACCG
>CAMWSI010000220.1 GCA_947176875.1 uncultured Bacteroidales bacterium | reverse complement strand
CTCGTATATGGCATAGAGAACGGCCGTTTCCGCCTGATCCAGTTGCAGGCCGCGGTTCTTACGGTGTTCTTTCAGCAATGTCGTTGTGGCGCGGTGCCACAATATCGTCCGTATATGCTCGATCAAAGCCATAAATCCATTCTGTTCGGAGAGGTAAAATTACAAAAAAAAGCAGATTTGGCAAATGGCTATAATTATAGTATCTTTGCGAATTGTTAAAAATCTTTGTTAAAATGCTTAGTAACACTGAATTAGAGGCTGCCGCATGTCAGATTAGACGGGATGTCATCCGCATGATCCACGGGGCAAAATCCGGCCATACGGGCGGTTCGCTGGGTTGCGCCGATTATTTTACCGTATTGTATTTTAATGTCATGCAACATGAACCGCATGCGTTCCGTATGCACGGCAAAGGAGAAGACCTGTTCTTTCTTTCCAATGGCCATATTTCGCCGGTTCTATATAGTACTCTGGCGCGTTGCGGTTATTTCCCGATTCACGAGCTGGGTACTTTCAGAAAGCTCCATACGCGTCTGCAGGGCCATCCGAGTACGCATCATCATCTGCCGGGCATACGTATGGCATCCGGCTCCTTGGGACAGGGGCTTTCGAATGCCGTCGGTGCGGCCTTGGCCAAGAAAATGGATCAGGACAAAGGCATCGTTTATACCCTGCACGGCGACGGCGAATTAGGGGAAGGCCAAATTTGGGAAGCCGCGTTATTTGCGGGGGCCAAAGGCGTCGATAACCTCATTTCGACGATAGACTGCAACGGTCTCCAAATAGACGGCTCCACAAAAGCCGTATTGGATTTGGGCGATTTGCGCGCCAAATTCGAAGCGTTCAACTGGACGGTGCTTGAAATGGACGGTCACAATGTGACGGAAATCGAAAAGACGTTGCAGCAAGCCAAAGGTCTGTGCGGCCAAGGCAAACCCGTCATGATCCTGATGAAGACCGAAATGGGGCACGGCGTGGATTTCATGGTCAATGACAACAAATGGCACGGAACGGCGCCCAATGACGAACAGGCGGCAGCCGCGTTGGCGCAGTTGCCGGTAACGTTGGGCGATTATTAAGCGTTCGTTTTGAAAACCTCTGTGTTGCATAGGATATGTAAGGGGGTCGTCTGCCTCGTCGGTCTGGCGGCCGGTTGGGGTTTGCCGTGTCCGGTTGTTTCCGTCGGCCATGCCCAGACGACCAACCGGGTGTTGCTGATTTACGACGCCTCCAATTCGATGAACGCCCGTTGGCAAAGCGACACCAAAATGTCCATATCCAAACGGTTGCTCATGAACATATTGGATAGCCTTCAAGGCACGCCCGACCTGCAGATGGCCTTACGCGTATATGGACATCAGAGCCCGTATCCGCCTTTGGATTGTCACGATACGCGTCTGGAGGTGCCGTTCGAAGCCAACAATGTCGCTAAAATCATCCATCGTATCAAGACGTTGAACCCAAAGGGCGCGACCCCCATCGCCTATGCGCTGGAGCAGGCGGCCGGCGACTTCCCGCCCTGTGACAACTGCCGCAATCTGATTATCCTGATAACGGACGGGATAGAAGAGTGCGACGGCGATCCGTGTGCGGCCTCGGCCTATCTTCAGACGAAAGGCATCACGCTCAAACCGTTCATCATCGGCATCGGCGACAATTTTTCAACGAGTTTCCAATGTGTGGGCGAGTATTACGACGCCTCCAAGGAAGAGGATTTCGGCCGGGCGTTCGAGGTCGTGATTTCACATGCGCTGGATCACACGTCGGCCCAGGTCAATCTGCTGGACGAAAAGGGTGAACCGACCGAGACCGACGTCAATATGACATTTTACGACCATGTATCGGGACAGGTGGTCTATAATTACGTCCATACGATCAACTACCGAGGTTTGCCGGATACGCTGACGCTGGATCCACTGCGGACTTACGACTTGGTGGTGCATACGCGTCCGTCCGTCCGGGCGGACAGCATCACGCTGAAAACGGGCACGCACAACATCATCGGGCTGGATGCGCCCCAAGGACGCCTGCAAATCAAAATGACGGGTTCCAGAACGGCTTTGGCCAAAAACTTGGCGTGCATCGTACGTCGGAAAGGAACGGCCGAGACCCTGCATGTCCAGTACGTCAATGATATAGAGAAATATCTGAGCGGTCGGTACGATATAGAGATTCTGTCGTTGCCGCGCATGATGGTGCCGGATGTGGAAGTCCGGCCGCGGCAAACCACGACCGTCGATTTGCCGATGCCGGGCATTCTGGCCTTGAGCCGGCAGGGCGACGGCTGTGCCTCGCTCTATCAAATAACGGACAAGAACGGAACCGATAAGGAAGTGATGATACACGTATTCGGCGAAACGTCGCGCATGGAGACGCTTTATCTGCAACCGGGGCGTTATCGCGTCGTCAATAGGCCTAAATACAACCTACGCACGACGGCTACGCGCGAAAAACTGTTTACGGTTGAAGCCGGCGCCACGACCAAAATCACGCTGTAAATGCGACAGAAAACCCGTCGATATAATGCCTGCTGACGCCCATCGCGATAAGCGGATGGCCAGCGGTTTGGCAAGAACAAACAAAATGTAAAAAACTAAAAACGATATGAATCCCTATCATTTTACAGAAAAGAAAGATACGCGCTCCGGCTTCGGGGCAGGGTTGCTTGAAGCCGGCAAACGGAATCCGGATGTCGTGGCTTTGGCGGCCGACTTGAAAGGCTCGGTCAAGATGGACGCTTTCGCCAAAGCGTTTCCCGAACGTTTTATCCAGGTGGGAATCGCCGAGGCCAATATGGTTTCGATGGCGGCCGGCTTGGCGTTATGCGGCAAAATCCCGTTTACCGGTACCTTCGCCGAATTCGCGACGGGGCGCGTTTACGACCAGATCCGCCAGTCGGTGGCTTATTCCAACCAGAATGGCAAAATCTACGCGCCGCACGCAGGTGTCAGCGTAGGGGAGGACGGCGC
>CAMWSI010000219.1 GCA_947176875.1 uncultured Bacteroidales bacterium | reverse complement strand
GGATACGGCCGGGCGCGACACGCGCTACGAAATATTCCGGCGCACCTTTACCTTTACCCATACGTACTTCATTCGGCTTTTTGGTAATGGGCTTGTCGGGGAAAACGCGAATCCACAATTGACCTTCACGTTTCATATAACGGGTCACGGCCTGACGGGCGGCTTCTATCTGACGTCCGGTCAACAGCGCCGGTTCCAATGCCTTCAATGCAAAAGAGCCGAAAGCGATTTCAGCACCTCTCTTGGTGTTGCCTTTGATTTTCCCTTTCTGCTGTTTCCTGAACTTGGTTTTCTTTGGTTGTAACATTTCTGTGTCGTATTAAAATGTTAAAGTAACGCTTACTCTCTTATTGTTTCTTTCTTCTGCCACCCATCGGCCGGTTCGACGCGTTGTTGCGGCCGCCGAAATCCTTGCCGCCGGAAGCGGCCATCCCGAAGTTGCTCGTCAAATCGCGTTTGCCGTAGATGATACCGCGGCAAATCCAAACCTTGATACCCAAGCGGCCGTAAGTCGTGTGGGCTTCATTCAACGCGTAGTCGATGTCGGCCCGAAGCGTGTGGAGCGGCGTACGGCCTTCCTTGAAGTGTTCGGTACGGGCCATTTCGGCACCGCCCAAACGACCGGAAATCTGAATCTTGATACCTTCGGCACCCATGCGCATAGCCGACGTAATCGCCATCTTGATGGCCTTGCGGTAAGAAACGCGGCCTTCCAGCTGGCGGGCAATCGAAGAGGCGACGATGACCGCATCCAATTCGGGACGCTTGACTTCGGAGATGTTGATCTGAATTTCCTTCTGGGTCAGTTTCTTCAACTCTTCCTTCAGTTTGTCAACTTCTTGACCGGCCTTACCGATGATGACACCGGGCTTCGCCGTGAAAATAGTAATGGTAACTAATTTCAACGTGCGTTCGATCAGGATTTTGGAAATACCGGCCTTGACTAAACGCGCGTTGAGGTATTTACGGATCTTATCGTCTTCTACCAGTTTGGCTTCGAATTTACGACCGCCGAACCAATTGGAATCCCAACCTCTAACGATTCCCAATCTATTGCCTATAGGGTTTGTCTTCTGTCCCATTATCTACTTGTTTTCAGATTCTGATTCAACTTCCTTTACTTGTTCGGGCTGAGCCACACGGCTACCCAAAATGAGCGTTACATGGTTGGAACGCTTTCTGATGCGATAGCCTCTGCCTTGGGGGGCAGGACGGAGACGCTTGAGCTGCATGCCGCCGTCCACGAAAATTTCCTTGACGTATAAGTGGGCGTCTTCCATGCGGAGGCCTTCGTTCTTATTCTGCCAGTTGGCGATGGCCGAACGCAGGAGTTTATGCAGTTTCGGAGCCGCTTCACGATGGCTGTATTGCAAAATGGCAAGCGCTTTATCAACATCCACTCCCCGAATCAAATCGGCGGTATATCTCGTCTTACGGGGCGAAGTGGGGTTGTTGTTCAACTTCGCCATATAGAGCGTCTTTTTCTGCTCTTTCAACTGTTCTGCGCGAATACGTTTTCTCGATCCCATTGTTCTGTCTTTTTCTTAGGATGATTACTTATTACCTTTTTCCTTTGTCCTTGTTGCCGGCATGTCCGCGGAAAATACGGGTGGGGGCGAATTCACCCAATTTATGGCCTACCATGTTTTCGGTAACATAAACCGGAATGAATTTGTTGCCATTGTGCACGGCAATGGTCTGTCCCACAAAATCGGGAGAGATCATAGAGGCTCTGGACCAAGTTTTGATGGTAACCTTCTTCTTGCTTTCAGCAGCGGCCAGAACTTTCTTTTCTAATTTATAGTGGATATATGGACCTTTTTTAATTGAACGGCTCATAGCTTTGATTTTTAAGCGTTATTTCTTCCTTCTTTCTATGATGAACTGATTGGAACGGTTTTTCGGACGACGCGTCTTGTAGCCCTTGGCCGGCATACCCTTGCGGCTGCGCGGGTGACCGCCGGAAGCGCGACCTTCACCACCGCCCATCGGGTGATCGACAGGGTTCATCACGACACCGCGGTTGCGCGGACGACGGCCCAACCAACGGCTGCGACCGGCCTTACCGGAAGATTCGAGGCTGTGATCCGTATTGGAGGCGACACCGACCGTTGCCTTGCAGGCTTGAAGGATTTTGCGGGTTTCGCCGGAAGGCAGTTTGATGATCGCGTATTTGTCTTCACGCGACATCAACTGGGCGTATGCACCGGCGCTACGCGCCATCTTAGCACCCTGACCGGGACGCAGTTCGATGTTGTAAATCAACGTACCGAAAGGAATTTCACTCAAATAAAGCGTATTGCCCAATTCGGGCGCGATACCTTTGCCCGACAGAACCTGTTGGCCGACCTGCAAACCCTGAGGGGCCAACATATAACGTTTTTCCCCGTCGGCATAAACCAACAGGGCGATACGGGCCGTACGATTGGGATCGTACTCTATGGTTTTAACCACAGCGGGAATATTTTCTTTCTCCCGTTTGAAATCGATAATACGATATTGCTTCTTGTGTCCGCCTCCGATATAGCGCATGGTCATTTTGCCTTGGTTGTTGCGACCGCCGCTTTTGCGGACGGGAGCCAACAAACTCTTCTCCGGAGTGGAGGTCGTGATTTCCTCAAACGTGCTGATGCTGCGGAAACGCTGACCTGGCGTTGTGGGTTTGAATTTCTTTAAAGCCATTTCTATTCTTAAATATTGCTATAAAAATCAATCGTATCGCCTTCGGCCAATGTAACGATGGCCTTTTTGGTGGCATTGGTGCGGCCTTCAATAAAACCGGCTTTGGTATAACGGGATTTAGCCTTGCCGTCGTAACGTATGGTGTTCACCTCGGTCACTTTCACATTATACATGGTTTCGACGGCGTTTCTAATCTCGATTTTGTTAGCCGTTTTTTCTACGAGAAAGCCTACCCGGTTAAACTTCTCACCGATTTTCGTCAATTTTTCCGTGACGATGGGTTTAATAATTA
>CAMWSI010000218.1 GCA_947176875.1 uncultured Bacteroidales bacterium | reverse complement strand
GTTTCAGAATGTTGGCCCAAAAGCAAATCGACGCTTTTTCCAGTGCCGGCAATTCGGGGGCCATGGTGGCCGGTGCCGCGAGCATCATCAAAACCATCGATCGTGTAATCAGGCCTTGTACGGCAACGACAATCCCGCAGGAAGAGGGGCCGGACAGCGTTGTGTTGGATATCGGTACGACGCCGGATGCCAAACCGGATGTCATGTTGCAATTCGGTATGCTGGGCAGCATTTACGCCCAGACGGTTTTGGACATTGCCGAACCGCGGGTATGCCTTTTGAACGTCGGTACGGAGGATGGTAAAGGCAATCTGCAATGCCAGGCGGCTTTCAGGCTGATGAAAGACGCACCGTATTTCCGTTTCGTCGGGAATATGGAACCGCGCGATCTGTTCAAGAACAAGGCGGATGTGTTCGTGACCGACGGTTTTGTCGGCAATATCCTCATCAAGCAGATAGAGACGTTTTACAGGTTGTTTCAAAAGCGTCATTTCTCGGATCCGCTGATCGACCGTCTCAATTACGAATTGTATGGCGGTTCGCCCATTTTGGGGGTCAATGCGCCCGTCGTGTTGGGACACGGTATTTCCAGTGCGACGGCCATTAAAAATATGGTGTTGCAATCGAGAAGCATGTTCAAGAACAAGACGACGGAGAAAATCAACTTCATGTTTGAGCAATACGTGAGCAATTAGGTATGGAAAAAATACATGCCGTCATCAAAGGCGTCGGGGCTTATGTACCCGATTATGTGCTGACCAACGACGAGTTAAGTCGTATGGTGGATACGACCGACGAATGGATTATGACCCGCATCGGCATCAAGGAGAGACATCTTTTGCGCGAGGAGGGAAAAGCGACGTCGGATTTGGGCGTGGCGGCGGTCAAAGATTTGTTCGCCAAAACGGGAACGAAACCTGAGGACGTGGATTTGTTGATTTGCGCTACGGTAACGCCCGATATGCGTTTTCCGGCCACTTCCTGCATCATTTGCGATAAGTTGGGAATCAAGAACGCTTTTGCGTTTGATTTGACTTCGGGATGTTCGGGTTTCGTCTATGCGTTATCGACGGCCGCCCGTTATGTGGAGTCCGGTCGCTATAAGAAAGTCGTACTCGTAGGGGCCGAGGTCATGTCGTCGATCATCGATTATACCGACCGTGCCACCTGTCCTATTTTCGGTGACGGCGCCGGGGCGGTGTTGCTGGAACCTACGGAAGAGGCGTATGGCGTCTTGGATGAGGAGATGGGGACGGACGGTTCGGGACGCGCGCATCTGCACATGAAAGCGGGTGGCTCGTTGATGCCGCCTACGCACGAAACCGTGGATCAGCGTTTGCATTATGTCTATCAGGAAGGCCAGCCCGTTTTCAAATGGGCGGTCGTCAAGATGGCTGATGTCGCGGAAGCGGTCATGAAACGTAATAATCTGAATCCCGAAACGACATGGTTGGTGCCGCATCAGGCTAATCTGCGGATTATAGACGCGGTGGCGCGGCGTATGGAGTTGTCGCCCGAACGTGTCATGATCAATATCCACAAGTACGGCAATACGACGGCAGCGACGATACCGCTTCTGTTATGGGAGTGGGAAGACAAGCTCCGGAAGGGGGACGATCTCGTGATATGTGCTTTCGGTTCCGGTTTTTCCTGGGGGGCGATTTGGCTTAAGTGGGCTTATTGATGACGGGAATCCCGGAGGCGGGACATTTCCCGATAGAAAAAAGCGTTGTCGGTTTTCCGGCAACGCTTTTTGTTTGGTCCAGGTGTCGCCGATTATCGGCCGGAAGCCCGGATTTGGGCACAGAGAATACCGGTCGCTACGGCGGCGTTGAGGGATTCGGCCGCATGCGGCCGATGAGGGGCTGAAGCCGGTGAAAAGGTCGGGATATGGATTTTTCGGTTAATCAGGACGGCGGTGGCCGGTCGGATACCGTGGCTCTCGTTGCCGATGCAGTACCAGGCGTCGGTGTCGGTCAAGGGGTGCTCAAAAACGTTCTCGCCTTCCAGAAAAGTACCAAAAAAAGGAAAGTCATGCGGGGCATCTGCAGCCAATCGGGCTAAGTCGGCATAGTAAACCGGCAGATGGGCGACGGCACCCATGGACGCCTGTACGCATTTGGGCTGGAAAGCGTCGGCTGTGTCTTCGGAACAAATCAGGCGGTCGATGCCGAACCAGTCGGCGATGCGGATGATGGTGCCGAGATTGCCGGGATCCTGCAATCCGTCCAGAACGAGGCTGATGCCTTGGAATGCGTCGGCGCGGTTCAATTGGCGGTGCGGCCGCTCCCAAATGCCGAATACCTGTTGCGGACTGGTTAGGCAGGAGATACGTTCCAACTCTTTGGCGGTAACGGCTTGCAGATACGGGCGGCAGTCCGGATACCGTCGTGATACGGCTTCCGCATAGGCCGGCAGGGCATACAACATACGTAATGCCAGCGGTGAATCCAAAAGCATTTCAATGACTTTGGGCGTCTCCGCCACGAATACACCGTCTTCCCGCCTGAATTTTTTCTGGCGATAAGCTTGCAGCCTTTTGATTTGTTGAGAAGAGAGAGACATGAAACCGTCATTTAACAAAAAACGCTCTGCATTTTGCAATGCAAAGCGTTTTTCTGAGCGTGCGTCGAAAAATTATTCGGCGTAAACGTCCAACGTGATTTCCGCCTTGACCTCGCGGTGCAAGTTGATTTTCGCCGTGTGCGTGCCGATTTCCTTAATCGCGTCGCCTACGACCATGATTTTCTTGCGGTCGATGTCAATCTGATGTTGTTCTTTCAGGGCATCGGCAATCTGGATGGCGTTTACCGAACCGAAAATCTTTCCGGAGGCACCGGCTTTGGCCGCGATGCGAACCGTCAGGCCGTTCAACTTGGCCGCGACGGCTTCCGCATCCTGTTTAATCTTTTCGGCCTTGAACGCACGGTGTTTCAAGGTTTCGGCCAGCATTTTCCGGGCACCGACCGTCGCCATAAC
>CAMWSI010000217.1 GCA_947176875.1 uncultured Bacteroidales bacterium | reverse complement strand
GTTTCCAGAAACGAAGCGGACTGATCTGTTTCGTATTTTTAAGTTTCCGACGCAGACGGCTATCGGTGAACGCGAGGTTCTCCTTATTGCCGGCATTGGAAATCGACTTGGCGAACTTTTTCCAGAACGTACTGCCGGCATCGTCCACGCGCTGGGCCGTATTGCCCTCGAAATCGATATGCGCTATCTTGACCTTGGGGCCTTTGTCTATCTTGACTATCAGTATCAAAGAATTGGAAGAAGCCGTATCGACCCGTTTGACGACCTGTACTTTGCCGTTCAGATAAGCCTTGTCCATCAGGACCTGCCGCACTTTCTTCTCCAACTGGGCGATTTTGTAATCGGTCACGACATCGCCGTCCTTGATGGAAATCTCCTCTTTGATCTTATTCGTGATCGCGGTGGTGGATCCTTCGTAAACGATGCCCGTCACACGCGGCCGTTCCTCCATATACAAATCCAAATAGATACGGTTGCCCTCTATCTGTGTGGCCGAAATCTGGATATTCTCGAAAAGCCCCTGCCGCCACAATTTATCAATGGCATCGGATATGAAATCGCCGGGAATCGTGACGCGCTGTCCGACCTTAAGGCCGGATAAATGGATAAGCGCGTTGTTGTCCAAGAAATTGACACCGGAAACGGTAATGTCGGCTATCTGATACTCCTTGGGATGGCTGTAAGACATCATGCCATCGGTCATATTCTGCGCGGCAGCCGTTGCGGCCAATAGCCCGCAGAACAGCCAAACGCAACAGATAGACAGCCGCCCTCCCTTCATCGCGCCGCGCCCTTTCCTTCCCCGGTCACCTGCGAAGAGGTTTTGCCGAAACGACGTTGCCGTTGCTGGTAATTGACAATGGCCTCGAAAAACATTTCTTTCGTGAAATCCGGCCACAGAACCGGCGTAAAATAGAGTTCGCTGTAGGCTATCTGCCACAACAGGAAATTGCTGATCCGGATTTCGCCGCTCGTGCGTATCAACAGATCGGGATCGGGTATTTCAGCCGTACACAGATACCGGCCGAACGTCTCTTCGGTAATACAGCCGGCTTCAAGTCGCCCCGAGCGAACGGCCTCCGCCACCCGACGGGCCGCCTGCGTGATTTCCCAACGCGCACCGTAACTCAAGGCCAATATCATGTCCATGCGCGTATTGGCTTCGGTCTGCCGCAGCGTATCTTCCAATTCTCCGCGGACGTCGGGCGCGAGACTGTCGGTATCGCCGATAACGCGCAGGCGTATGCCCTGTTGCATCAGCAAGGCCGTCTCTTCCCGCAGCGATTTGATGAGCAATCCCATCAGAGCCTGTACTTCGGCCTGCGGCCGGTTCCAGTTCTCGATGGAAAAAGCGTAGAGCGTCAGATAACGGATGCCGGCTTCCACGGCCGCCTCCGTGAACGACGGACAGCCTTGGCGCCTTCGATATGACCGGCCTGGCGTTCTAGACCGCGCGACGTAGCCCAACGGCCGTTACCGTCCATGATGACGGCAATGTGCCGGGGCAGGCGTTCCGTTACGATCTGTTCTCTGAAAAGCATGCGCCTTAGAGGTTTTTACGTTTATAGCGTTGGATGGCGCTTGTCGAATAGGCCGGGCATTCTTCGCGCGTACGGCCGAGTTTGACCGATACCGTGATGCCCGCGAACGAATACCAGTCGAATGTGTTTTTATCGCCGCGCTGCGATCCTATGGCATGCTGTACGTCCGCCGGATCGCCGAAATGAGAGGAAAGCGGCCCGTATTCGGCCATGAGCCGGCCCGGATCGGCATAAACGCCGCTCACATCGTCCAAATAGTCGGAGAACACGAGACGCATCGTCCATTCCACACCGATGGCCACGCGCGACGAGATACTGTAACGGAGCCCGATGCCGAACGGCAACGCGAACTGGGTCAGGGAATAGTTCTTGGGACCGTCGCTCAACCCCTGACCTTCCGTATGCAACGGTTGCAACGCTACCCATTCCGTACGGTCGTTCGACGGGTTGAAATAATACCCTTTCGGGTTATGGAAACAGACAGCCGCACCGGCCGTCAGATAAGGCGTAAAACGGTATTGACGTTCGCTGCCGATAAAGAAATTCAAAAAATTGACCTCCATCGTGGCGGCCACATCGAACAGATCGTTGCGGAAATTCAAATTGCGCGGATTGTCGAAATGCTTGTCGTCGGCCTGAATCCGGCCGTAGGTGACGCCCAGACGGAACGCCCAGCGCGTATTGATGTTGTAACGGTAATACAGGCCGCCGGCCGCACGGGTTTGAGAGAACAGACGTTTCGGATTGATATCGCCCAAATAAAAAGACCCGCCGGCCAAAAGGCCGATTTCCGAACGCTGCGCCACGGCAACGGCCGGCATCAAAGTCCATAAGCATAATGTCATAAGACCTGCCGCAAACAGTCTCTTCATGGCTTTAGAATTAAGAATAAAGCGCGCGGCGCATCCGTCTTATGACCTCTCATGACACCACACAGCCTTGCAAAGTTAACACAAACCGAACACAAAAGCAAGTCGAGGTACAGGAAACCTTCACGGCCGGCGAAGCCGGACGTAAAGGTCGATCAGCCCTCAGCCGGACGCCGGCCGTCGGCGCCCCACATGAGTTTTTGGCGCAGGGCCATAAAAAAGGAATGACGTCTCAGCCGTAACGTAGTCAGTTTGAAATCCGCCTGACGGATACGGAAACGCAACGGGCCGTTCAGACTGCGTATATCCGAATCGAGCGAAAGCCGGAAATCGGCCGTATGCGCCACTTCCACTTCCAACGGTTCGACGCAAGGCAGGAGCACCGGCCGCACGGTCAGCGTATGCGAGGCGATAGGCGTGATGAGAAACGCCTCCATTTCGGGCGAGAGGATGGGGCCGCCGCAACTGAGCGAGTATGCCGTGGAACCCGTGGCCGTGGCGAAAATAACGCCGTCGCCGTGATAGGCATTCACCAATTGCCCCCCTACCCGTCCCTGCACGGATATAAG
>CAMWSI010000216.1 GCA_947176875.1 uncultured Bacteroidales bacterium | reverse complement strand
CCTGATAACCGCCCCACTTCGGATCGTTGATAGCCCAACCCGTAGATTGCGATTGCTGGCTCGAATTATTGCAGGAAACCAAAAGGCAGGCAAGCAGAACGCCGCTTACCGCCCAACCCATTTTTTTGGCCGTTTGTCTTATCATCGTTGCCTTTATTTTCTATAAAACGTACACGCCTGCGACAAGGCAAGCGTGCAAATATACAATATTTTCACTTAATTAGAAAGCGGGACACGGTACCGCCTGTACTTTAAGCAATTTGTTCCTTTCCGGACACGGCAGGCGGAAGCCTAACGAAACCTCATGCGCGCCGCCGCTCTTGCGGAGGCCCGACACATCGACATCGTAACTGTAAGCTATTTTTACCCCCTTGTATTCAAATCCCAACAACGCAATCAACGCGTCCGAATTCGTGAAATTGTGGCGGTACCAAACGCCTATCACCATCGGATAGACATTGAGGTAGAGGCCGTAACTCAATTCCTCGAACTTGCCCTGCTGCGTAAAAATCAAATTGGGCGACAGGCTGATATCCCTTTCGCTCCGTTTGGTGCCGTAAGTCTTCTTGAAATAAATGACGCCGCCCACATGCGCCGTGTACTTTATGGCCAAACGCTGCACACCCATAAAGCCTTCGTCGGGACGGCTCAGATGATTGACCGACAGACCGACGTAAAAATAGTCGTTATAGCCGAGCGCCCCCACGGCGAAATCCGCGTAATGGCGATCCAAAGGCGTCTGCGACAGGTCTTCGTCCGTCGTCGGACGGACCAGCCCCAGCATCGGGTCGAACTGGTCGGGAAACGTCAGCGAATTCCAATTGGCGTATCGGTTCACATAGGCCGCTTCGGCGGCCAGACGCAACGAAAAATTACGTCCCAACTTAAAACGGTATGAATACGTTACGGCCGCACTGATGTTACGGTACGTACCGCCGCCCTGTATGTCGGCGAACACCTTGGCGCCCAATCCGCCGCGTATGGCATGGATATGCTGGTCGTAGGACACGCTCATTGTGGAGAAACCGCCGGAAATATTCGGCCATTGGTTCCGGTAGCCCAAATTGATGCGCGGACATTCGTTGGCACCGGCGAAAGCCGGATTGATGTAAAGCGGATGGGCGAAATACTGGGAGAAATGCGGATCCTGCGCCTGCACCGACACGTGGCACAGGACACATACGACCGACAGCAGCAGCCTGAAGCATGCCTTTGTATTACGGTTGTTCCGCATCGTCATAGCCCTCTGATACCAAAATTAACAAACTGCAAATATAGACATTTTCCGCATTATTATAAAATATCGCCGGCCAACCCGCTTGCCATAGAAACGCAAGCACCTGACTATAAATCGGATAAAAGCAATACGACCGCCGAGGCCGACACCCCGCGCTCCTCACCCTCGAAGCCCATCCTTTCGGTCGTCGTGGCTTTGACGGACACCCTATCGACCGACAGGGAAAGTATTTCCGCGATATTCCGCCGCATCCGCGGAATAAAAGGCGCGACTTTGGGACGTTGCAGGCGCAAGGTCGCATCGATGTTCCCGACACGGTACCCGGCCTCGCCGATGAGTTCGAAAACTTTTTTCAGTAAAATGCCGCTATCGATATTTTTATAAGCCGGATCCTTATCGGGAAAATGTTGTCCGATGTCGCCCAAAGCCAAAGCCCCCAACAAGGCATCGCACAACGCATGATAGAGTACGTCGGCGTCGGAATGGCCGAGCAAGCCGCGTTCATGCGGAATATCGACACCGCCCAATATAAGCGGACGTCCCGCCTGCAAGGCATGGGCGTCGTAGCCGTATCCGATGCGTATGTCCGCCATACCTCCTGCTTACTCCGCCCGCTGCGGCTGCTGGTTGTTTTTCCGTTTCGTGTTCGCGAATTGGAACAACAGCGAGAAACGTAACGTGTTTTTCAACGGATTGGAGCCGGAAACCTGCGTGGTCGGTATCAGATACGAAAGATCGAGACCGAAAATATTGTAACGGATGCCGGCCCCCAGCGTCATATACTGACGCGCGCCCTTGTCCATGCTTTCGTGAAAGTAACCGAGCCGGACGGAAACCAAATTGTTCCACCAGTATTCGGCACCCAGGCTCCACATGATTTCCTTCATCTCTTCCTTGAATCCGCCGGGCGCATCGTAAAACGAATGTATGATGCCGGTAAACACGGGTACGTCGTTATCCAATCCCGCGCTGACCCGCCCCGTCGAATCGTAGAGGGCCGGCGTGGGCACGAGCAGTTTGTTGATTTCGCCCATAAAGGCCAAGCGATTATAACTGTCTATATGCCAATCGAATCCCAAGCCAAGCCGCAGGTTGGCCGGCAAGAAGTCTTTTTCGCCTGTGGAAGCCCCGGACACATAAGCGATTTTGTTGCCTATATTTGAAATATTGAAGCCGAACGACAGCATGCCGCCCTCGAAGCCCTTAAGGTCGAACATGTGCTGGTAGTACAGCCCGATATCGACGGCACCGGCCAACCCCGCCTTCGTGTCCACGCCGTCCACATTCATCCCCAACGTCAGGTTGGAGTAGATGAAACGGCCGGTTACGGCAATCGAAAGGTCTTCTATCAGTTTGCGCGAATAACTCGCGTCTATGGCGAATTCACTCGGGTTGTAATTCACACCGGGATCGTCGGCGACCTGCCGGAACGTGACCTCGCCCATTGAGAAGAACAGTAGCGAGAACGCCACCGTACTCATCGGGTCGATTTTCTTGGCCGCCGTCAGATAGGCCAGTGACATATCGGGTACCATGTTGAGCAACCAAGGGCTGTATGTCAGCGAGAGCGCGAGGTCGTCGGAGAGATACGGATATTTGGCCGCGTTCCAATGCTGGGAGTTGGCGTCGGGCGCACTGGCGGCCCCTATGTCGGCCAGACCGCCGCTGCGCGCGTCGGGCGAGACCAACAGGAAAGGCACGGCCGTCGTGATGGCACCGCCCGTCTGCTCCAAAACGACGTTCGACGGTTCAGGTA
>CAMWSI010000215.1 GCA_947176875.1 uncultured Bacteroidales bacterium | reverse complement strand
CCCACATGGTCTCTGCCCTGTACGAAAAACCCCGGCAAAGTCCGGTCCCGCGGTCTTTGTCGAGGTTCTCGCAAACGGTCCCTTCCGGACCGTTACAGGTCTTTGAAATTATCGTCCAATATGGCGCGCAGATTCGTGGGCGTCACGCCATAATAGACCTTGTCGCCTATCTTGAGCGTCGGCCCCTGCTTGCAGACTTCCTCGCACAAATGCCCCGCAAATTCGATCTTATCGTCCAATTGCTTCTCGGCAAAATAAGCCTGCATGATTTCCAAATTCTTCTGGCTGCCCCGCGCGAAGCAGGAACTGCCGAGACAAATGGAAACCTTTATTTTCTCCGCGCTCATGACTTAGGCGTTTTCCTGTTTTTTCTTCTCGTCTTCCGCTATAAAGTTCTGAATCTGGCGCGTAGCCGTCCGCGGATTGGCCAAAGCGTTGCAACCGTTCACACAACCGCCCTTGCACATCATGAATTCAATGAAATTCGGCTGACCCGGTCCGCCACACGTCTTCTTGATGTTTTTCAGGCTCTTGATGACCGCCTTGTCGATACCGTCCACAATATAAGGCCGGATATTTTCAGGATGCTTGGCGAATTTCTTGACCGAATCCAAAACGCCGCCCGTATAGGGGAACGCCCGGCCGGAATTATCAATACCGCCGTCGTATGCGCTCTCCTCGCACGTGAGCACATCCACGCCCGCGGTCACCATCATGGCGCCCAATTCTTCGAACGAGAGCACATAGTCGATGTTCGGGTCATAAAACCCTTCGTGACGTTTGGAAACGCAGGGCGCAATGAAAACGGTCACGGCTCCGGGCTGTTCCTTCTTCACGAGTTCGGCCGTATAGCTGGCCGGTGTCCGCGTCTCGGATACATAAGGCGCCAACTCCGTCAGATGTTTTTTCGTCAATTCGGTATAGGCATGACAGCAGGAGGTGGTCATGAACGGTTCGCCCTTTTCCATACGCTCCTCGAATTCGGCCGCCTCATTCCGGGTCGTGATATTCGCCCCCTTGGCCACTTCCCATACCTCGTCAAAGCCCACGGCGCGGATAGCCGAAATGATTTTGCCGAGCGGCGCGGGGAACTGGCCGGCCAAAGCCGGCGCGAACATGGCCACGACTTTCTTGTTCGGGTCCTTCAAGGCGGCGTAAACCTGCACCAGATAGGTTTTTTCCATAATGGCCCCGTAGGGACAGGCTTCACGGCAACGGCCGCAGTAAATACATTTCGTTTCATCGATATGCTCCACGCCGTATTCGTCTTTCGAAATCGCGCCTACCGGACAGGATTCCTCGCAAGGCACAGCCTGATAAATAATGGCGTTGAACGGACAGGCCTGCATGCACAACCCGCAACTCACGCATTTGGAAGGATCGATCTTGGCTTTCTCGTTCACACTGATGGCCTGTTTGTTACAGGCGAACGTACAGGGATGGCCGATACAGCCGTGACACATATTCGTGACAACATAATTGGACTTAACGCAGGAACTGCATGCCTCATCCACAACGGTCAGCATGATATCGGTAAAATCCTTCCGCTCTTCCGCCATTTTGGCGTATTGCGAAAGCGGAATCAATTCGTCTTCCTCGTCCCGGACATCGAACCCTAAAATCGCCATGAGCCGGTATTTGATGACGGCCCGGTCCTTATGTATGCAGCAACGCGATACTTCGTTGCTGTGACGCGGCCGCATAATTAAGGGAATACGGTCTATCTGTTCCTTAAGGTCGCCGTCCTTAATGAGTTTGCACATACGGGCCAACAAATCCCGTCGAATCATCATTGCTTGATTGTATGCCATAGTTGTTTATTTTTTCAAATTCTGCGGACACGGCGGACATCCCGGTCCAAACCGCCATGACCGTTTCCCGACACTGCAAAGCGTATGCCGACACACGCCCCCGCGCGTGCGACCCGCCGGCTATGTAAAACTGTCGGTTCCCGTTATTCGTTCAGCGCGATATGCTTCGCTATCAGATTGACCAAGCCGCGCACATGCACCTGATCGTAAATCTGTCCGTCAATACGGACAAACGGCGCCTTGCCGTGTTCCGAATGCTGACAGACGTCCAGACAGGTCGTCCCCTTTATCTCCACCCGTTCTTTCTGTTCCGGCGTCAGATAATCCTCAATGAGCATGAGTTCGGAAGCCCCCATGACATAACAGGCGGTTCCCACGCAAATTTCAACAAGTACTTTTTTCATACGGCATTCGGGTTTAATCGGTTCATTCGGGTTTAACAGGTCTGTATTTACAGACTTGCAAAGTTAAGATTTTCCGCACGATTTGCAAACTCTTCCGCGCTTGCATCCTCTTGTTTTTTTTCGTTTCTTTGCACGTTATCCGTCCGACCGTTTCCGGCATAAGGCCTCAACGGCCCCATTGCCCTTTACCGGCACGTGCAAAACGCAGCGTTTCTGACGGATGACATATTTAGACACCTATGAACGAACATTTGGACCCGGAAAAAGAGCGGCTCTCATCCTCGGACAAAGAAATCGAAAAGGCGTTGCGGCCGTCGCTTTTCGACAGTTTCCAAGGTCAGGACGCCATTGTGGAGAACCTGAAAGTCTTTGTCATGGCCGACAGAATGCGACAGGAAGACTTGGACCATGTCTTGCTGCACGGGCCTCCCGGTTTAGGCAAGACAACGCTTTCGTATATCATCGCCAACGAATTGG
The DNA here is from genome assembly GCA_947176875.1 of uncultured Bacteroidales bacterium. GTDB lineage: Bacteria > Bacteroidota > Bacteroidia > Bacteroidales > P3 > CAMXAS01. The sequence continues at coordinate 302 of CAMWSI010000215.1, read as the reverse complement.
GCGTCCAAATGAAGACTACGTCCGGCCCTGTACTGGACAAACCCGGAGAACTGGCCGGCCTCTTGACAAGCCTGCAACCCAACGACGTGCTTTTCATCGATGAGATCCACCGTCTGAGCCCTGTAGTGGAAGAATATCTGTATTCGGCGATGGAGGACTACCGCATCGACATCATGATTGAAAGCGGCCCCAACGCACGCAGCGTACAGATTACATTGAACCCGTTTACACTCATCGGCGCAACGACGCGCTCCGGCCTGCTGACCGCGCCGTTGCGTTCACGCTTCGGCATCAGTTAGCGA
>CAMWSI010000214.1 GCA_947176875.1 uncultured Bacteroidales bacterium | reverse complement strand
ATTTTACATTCTTTCAAACCGGATTCACGCGAAATCCCGCCCGTCCGAACTACGGGTACAAAAAAACGGCGTCCCGGTCAATCGGGACGCCGTTCAGCGCAAGGGCGGCATGGAAACCGCGTGGGGTCCCCATAGGGACGCCCGTTATTACAGCCTTGCTACAATTCCAAATCTATATCGAACTGTTCTTCCCAAGGCAGCCCGCCCTTGTTGAGTTCTTCCATGAACGGATCCGGATCGAACTGCTCCACGTTGAACACGCCGGGTTGTTTCCACAAACCCTTGCAGAACATCATCGCGCCGATAGTGGCCGGTACGCCCGTCGTATAGCTCACGCCCTGCGTGCCCGTTTCCCGGTAGGCGACTTCGTGACTGCAATTGTTGAAGACATAATAGGTGCGTTCCTTACCGTCCTTGATGCCGCGGATGCGGCAACCGATGGACGTGAAGCCCTTGTAGTTCTCGCCCAGATCGCCGGGATTGGGCAACACGGCCTTGAGGAACTGTATCGGCACGATTTCCTTGCCCTCGTACATAATCGGCTCGATGGACGCCATACCGATGTCTTGAATCACGCGCAGGTGGGTCAGGTATTCCTGGCCGAACGTCATCCAGAAACGGGCGCGCTTGATGGTCGGATAGTGCTTGACGAGCGATTCCAACTCCTCGTGATACATCAGATAAGACTCCTTGGGACCGATGCGCGGATAATTCAGGGCCTTGTGGACGCTCAGCGGATCGGTGTCGTGCCAAGTGCCGTTTTCCCAGTATTTGCCACGCTGGGTTATCTCGCGGATGTTGATTTCGGGATTGAAGTTCGTGGCGAAGGCCTTGCCGTGGTCGCCGGCATTGCAATCGACGATATCGAGGTAGTGGATTTCGTCGAAATGATGCTTGGCCGCATGGGCCGTATAGACGCTCGTCACGCCCGGGTCGAAGCCGCAGCCGAGGATGGCTGTGAGGCCGGCTTCCTTGAAACGGTCGTGGTAGGCCCACTGCCAACTGTATTCGTACTTGGCTTCTTCAAGCGGTTCGTAGTTGGCCGTGTCCATATAATTGACGCCGGCCGCCAGACAGGCGTCCATGATGTGCAGATCCTGATAGGGCAAAGCCACATTGATGACCAAGACCGGCTTGTATTCCTTAAGCAATTGCGTGAGTGCCGGCACATTGTCGGCATCGATTTGAGCCGTCTTGAACTTCTGCCCGGTTCTCTTGAAGACGTCTTCCGCTATCTTGTCGCATTTGGCCTGCGTGCGGGAAGCGATCATCACTTCGGTGAATACGTCCGGATGGGTGGCGACTTTGTGGGCGACCACGGTGGCGACTCCGCCGGCGCCGATAATCAGAATTCTACTCATAATATTATAAATTGGATGGTTATGGTCTTGTCTCACGCACCTGCGTACCCCCTGCGGTCGGGCCGGCCTTTCCTCCGGCATACGCGCCGCATTGCCTTTACGCACGGACGGATATTAAAAAAGCGAGAACGCCTTGTTCTCGCTTTCTCCGTTTGTGGCTCGGGTTGGAATCGAACCAACGACACAAGGATTTTCAGTCCTTTGCTCTACCGACTGAGCTACCGCGCCATCTGCAAAACAGGATGCAAAGGAAGTGGAAGGTGAACGCAGACGCCAAACTTGTTTGAGCGTATGCTGAACCGCACCCTTCCTTCAAACAGATTGCAAAGATAATACTTTTTTTTGAAATGCGCAAATTTACCATCCACGCTTGTTGATATTCCCCAAACACTGTAATTTTGCATACAATTCGGAATAGCACAAGAACTTGACCATTATATAATATGTAGCATTTGAATTCCGAAGCAACCCGCTTCATCATTCAAATGTCCGCAGACACACCGTTAAATATTCATACACCTACAGCGATGGCATCTTCCAATTTCATAGACTACGTCAAGATTTTCTGCCGCTCCGGCAACGGCGGCGCGGGTTCGCGTCACTTTTTCCGCAGCCGCAGCAACCCCAAGGGCGGTCCCGACGGCGGCGACGGCGGACGCGGCGGACACATCATCCTCAAAGGCAACGCCCAGCTCTGGACATTGCTACACCTTAAATACACCAAACACCTGTTTGCCGAAAACGGGCAGTGTGGCGGCGAAAACCGCCGGTTCGGCGCCAACGGCAAGGATTTATACGTGGAAGTGCCGATAGGCACCGTGGTCAAGGATGCGGAAACCGGCGAAACGGAAGCCGAAATCACCGAAGACGGCCAGGAAATCGTCTGGATGAAAGGCGGTCGCGGCGGTCTGGGCAACGATCATTTCAAGTCGGCCACCAACCAAGCCCCCAAATACGCGCAACCCGGCGAAAGCGGCATAGAGGGCTGGAAGATACTGGAATTGAAAGTACTGGCCGACGTCGGCCTTGTGGGCTTTCCCAACGCCGGCAAGTCGAGCCTGCTGGCGGCCGTTTCGGCGGCCAAACCCGAAATAGCAGACTACCCTTTTACGACGCTGGTGCCCAACCTCGGCATCGTTTCGTGCCGCGACCGACACTCGTTCGTCATGGCCGATATTCCCGGCATTATCGAGGGCGCGAGCGAAGGCAAGGGATTGGGCAACCGGTTCCTGCGCCATATCGAACGGAACGCGCTGTTGCTTTTCATGATCAGCGTGGAACCGTTGGCGGAAGCGTTGGCGGAGGGCGCGACGCTCCAAGAGGCCGTACGGACGCTGCACACGCCTTACGACATCCTGCTTAACGAACTGGAATGCCATAACCCCGAACTCCTGCACAAGAAACAGGTGCTTTGCTTTACGAAATGCGACCTGTTGCCGGAAGAAGCGCGCGAAAGCCTGACACCCGCGTTGCGGGCGTTGTTCGGCACACCGCTGTGCTGCGCCATATCGTCGGTATCGGGATGGGGCATCGAACCGCTTAAAGACTTGCTGTGTCAGACCTTGCAGGCGGACTAAACCTGTTCCGGCACTTCGTCCAAGCTTTAAACGGGAGGCAAGACAAACAGCCGCAGGC
>CAMWSI010000213.1 GCA_947176875.1 uncultured Bacteroidales bacterium | reverse complement strand
TACCAGGCCGACAGGACGGCCTCGCCGCGTTGCAGGCTCACGGCCGTCTGATTCGCATGGGCGACGGCCTGCGGGTTGAGTTGTTCGCAAAGCGGCAACAGATGATGCCGGATGCGGTTGCGTAGATAGTCGTCTTCGGCGTTGGTGGCGTCGGTGCAGTAAGCGAGGCCCTGCGACGCGGCGTAGGCTTCGATTTCGGCGCGGCGGGCGAACAGCAGCGGACGGACATAAGGCCCCTGCGCAGGCTGCATGGCCCGCAAGCCTTTCAGGCCCGTCCCCCGCAAAAGATTGAGGTAAACCGTCTCCGCCTGGTCGTCCGCGTGGTGCGCCAGGGCGCAGGCCTGCCAACCATCGCGCGCCATACACTGCCTGAAGAAACCGTAGCGGAGTTCGCGCGCCGCCATCTCGATGGAGACGGCCTGCGCCCGGGCGTAGGCGGCCGTGTCGAAACGCACCGTATAAAACGGCAGGCCGGCCTCCCTGGCCAAAGCCTCCGTAAAAGCCTGGTCGCCGTCGGCCGCCGCGCCGCGCAACTGGAAATGACAATGCGCCACGGCCAGTTCCAACGGCAACGCCCCCTGCCGCACCGCCCGCATGAGCAGATGCAACAAGACGGTGGAGTCCACGCCGCCGCTGACCGCGACCAGCACTTTCTCCCGCCCCTCGAACAGGCGGTTCCGCTTCACATATTGCAGAAAACGCGCGTACATATATTTACATACAAGCGACCCCACCGCAAACGCAGTGGGGTCGGCATCAAATCAAAATCATGACGGCGGCTTACGGCCGCAGACCTAAAGGCCTACAGCGTCCGTTTCACCTCGGTCTGCTCGTAACCCTCGATGATGTCGCCCACCTTGATGTCGTTGAAGTTCTCGATGTTCAAACCGCAATCCTGCCCCACCATGACTTCCTTGACATCATCCTTGAAGCGGCGCAGAGAGCCCAACTTGCCCGTATAGGCCACGATGCCGTCGCGGATAATCCGCACTTTCGTGTTGCGCGTCAGGCGGCCGTCCAATACGATACAGCCCGCCACGCTGCCCACTTTGCTGATCTTGAACACTTCGCGCACCTCAAGGTTCGCCACGATCTTTTCCTGAATTTCGGGCGAGAGCATACCCTCGATGGCGTCTTTGAGTTCGTTGATGGCATCGTAGATGATGGAGTAGAGTCGGATATCGATCTGCTCGCTCTCGGCCAGTTTGCGCGCCGCCAGAGACGGACGCACCTGGAAGCCGATGATGATGGCGTTGGAGGCCGAAGCCAACAGAATATCGCTTTCGGTAATCTGACCCACCGATTTGTGGATGACATTGACCTGTACCTCTTCGGTGGAAAGTTTGAGCAAGGAGTCGGACAAGGCTTCGATCGAACCATCGACGTCGCCCTTGACGATGACGTTGAGTTCCTTGAAGTCGCCGATGGCGATACGGCGGCCGATTTCGTCGAGCGTGATATGCTTCTGCGTCCGCAAGCCCTGTTCGCGCTGCAACTGCAAGCGCCGGTTGGCGATGTCTTTGGCTTCTTTCTCGTCTTTGGTCACGTTGAACGTGTCGCCGGCCTGCGGCGCGCCGTTCAAGCCCAGCAACAACACCGGCGTAGAGGGGCCGGCCGTCTTGACCGGTTGGTTGCGTTCGTTGTACATAGCCTTGACACGTCCGCAGGTCGATCCCGCGATAATCGGGTCGCCCACGGAGACGCTGCCGTCCTGCACGAGAATCTTAGCCACATAGCCGCGTCCCTTGTCCAAAGACGATTCCACGACCGTCCCCTTGCCGCGGCGATGCGGGTTGGCCTTAAGTTCAAGCATTTCGGCTTCCAGAAGCACCTTTTCCAATAAACTGTCCACATTCAGCCCTTTCTTGGCCGAAATATCCTGACTTTGGTATTTGCCGCCCCACTCTTCCACAAGCAGGTTCATGTCGGCCAGTTCTGTCTTGATTCTGTCGGGATCGGCCTGCGGCTTATCGATTTTATTGATTGCAAATACAATGGGTACACCGGCCGCCTGTGCGTGGTTGATGGCCTCCACCGTCTGCGGCATGATTTTATCGTCGGCCGCCACCACGATAATCGCGATATCGGTGATTTTGGCACCACGGGCACGCATGGCCGTAAACGCTTCGTGACCGGGCGTATCGAGGAACGTGATCTTCTTGCCGTTCTCCAACTGCACCTCGTAAGCCCCGATATGCTGCGTGATACCGCCGGCCTCGCCCGCGATGACGTTCGACTTGCGGATATAGTCGAGCAACGACGTCTTACCGTGATCGACGTGTCCCATAACCGTGACGATAGGCGTACGCGGCTCTTCTTCGCCCGTCGCGTCGTCATCGTCCTGATGTTCGAGCTCGTCAAGCACTTCGGCATCGACGAATTCGACGGTATAGCCGTATTCCTCGGCCAGAAGCGAAATCGGATCGGCCGTCAGACGCTGGTTGATCGAGACGAACAATCCCAACGACATACAGGTGGAGATAATATCGGTTACCGGCACGTTCATCATCGTGGCCAACTCGTTTACCGTCACGAATTCGGTCACTTTGAGCACGCGCTGTTCCTGCATCATCCTTTCCTGTTCCTCCTCCATGTGCTGGCTGATGGAGTGCCGTTTTTCGCGACGGTGTTTGGAGGTCTTGGACTTGCCGAGCGGCGAAAGACGCGCCAAGGTGTCTTTCAGCGTCTTTTCCACTTCCTGCTCGTCTATCTGGACATGGGCGTTCTTGTTGTTCTTTTTCTTCTTGTTCTTATTGCCGGCATTGTTGTTGCCGTTGTTCGCGTTATTGTTGTTCGGACGACCCGGACCTGCGACGGACGAACCCGCGTTCTGCTTCTCGCCCAGACGCTGCCGCTTCTTCTTGCCGCCGTTGTTGCCTCCGTCGCGGGAGGAGGCTACGGGCTTGGGACGCCGTTCGAACTGACCGAGGTCTATCTTCTCGCCCGTCAGGCGCGGCCCGCTGAGCGTGACCTTGGTCGTCGGAATGAAATTGTCGGG
>CAMWSI010000212.1 GCA_947176875.1 uncultured Bacteroidales bacterium | reverse complement strand
ACGTGTTACGGCCACCGGGAAGTGCATATCGTCACGGCCCATAACGCTCCCAACACGATGCTCGAAATCGGACGTCTGCGGGAACTGACGTTCCGGGAAGCCGGCGGCGGAACGGGCAAGGACGTCGATATAGACGAATTCGACACGATGCCGACGCCCTACAAACAGCTCGTGGTTTGGGACGCCGACAACGAGGAGTTCGTAGGCGGCTACCGGTTCATAGAAGGGTCGGACGTCGCTTTTTCCGACAACGGCACGCCCCTGCTCTCGACCAGCGAGATTTTCAAGTTCACGCCGCGCTTTCTTAATGAAATCCTGCCCCACATCATCGAACTGGGACGCTCGTTCGTACAGCCGAAATACCAATCGGCACGCAACGGCATCTTCTCGCTGGACAACCTTTGGGACGGCCTGGGCGGCTTGGTTTACACCCATCCCGAACTACAGGGGTTTTTCGGCAAAGTGACGATGTACGAACAGTTCAACAAGGAAGCGCGCGACACCTTGCTGTATTTCGTACAGAAATACTACGCCGACCCTGACCGCCTCGTCTATCCGATCGACCCGATCCGCTTGGAAACCGAGCCGGCACGCTTAGCGGCCTTATACGAAGGCTTGCCGCTGGAAGAAGCCTACAAAACGATGTCCCGCCGCGTGAGGGAACTCGGCGAGAGCGTACCGCCGCTATTCAACTCCTACCTCAAACTCTCGCCCACGATGCGTTCGTTCGGTTCGGCCGTGAACCACCATTTCGGCGATGTGGAGGAAACCGGCATCCTGATCCGGATTGAGGAAATCTACGAATCGAAGAAAGAACGGCATATCCCGACAGAGCCCGGCTCCCCGCTGTTCAGACGATAAGCATTGAGCAAGTACCAAACATACGGATTATCATGTACACCGAACCCATAAACCCGAAGGCCGTGGAATGGCCGATTCCCGAAAACTTCAAACACGAGACCGTCATGGCCTCGGCCGACAACCTGCCGTTGGACGTACTGAGCGTCACGCCCGCCTCGGCTCCCGTCGGCATACTGCAACTCGTACACGGCATGTGCGAGCATAAGGAACGCTACATCCCGTTCATGCAGTACATGGCCGAACACGGCTGGATCTGCATCATCCACGACCACCGCGGACACGGCAAATCGGTTTACAAGACCGACGACCTCGGCTATTTCTATACGGGCGGCTACCGTGCGCTCGTAGCCGACATCCGCAAGGTGACCGACCTGATCCGCCAACGGCATCCCGACCTGCCGCTCGTCCTGTTCGGGCACAGCATGGGTTCGATGGCCGTACGCGCTTACGTCAAGGACGACGACCGCGGACTGGCGGGCCTCGTGGTCTGCGGCTGTCCCAGTTACAACAAAGGTTCCGTACTGGGCAGAAGACTGGCGATTCTCATCTCTTTCTTCGCCGGCGGACACGCCCGTCCCAAACTGCTCCAGAAAATAGGCGTCGGCAGTTTCAACTTAGGCTTCCGGCACGAAGGCTCGCCCAACGCCTGGGTCTGCTCCGACCCGGAAATCGTGGCGGTTTACGACCGCAATCCGCTCTGCAACTATCAGTTCACGGCCAACGGCTTCAAAAACCTGTTCGGCCTCATGCAATACGCCTACAATCCCAAAGGCTGGGTGCTGCACAATCCCGATTTGCCCGTACGCTTCATTTCCGGAGAGGCCGACCCCTGCCTGATCGACCGCCCGCATTTCGAAGCCGCGGTGGAACGCATGCGCGAGGTCGGTTACCGCAACGTCTCGTTCAAACTCTATCCCGGCCTGCGCCACGAAATCCTGAACGAAATCGGCAAGGAGCAAGTCTGGGCCGACCTGCTCGCCCACCTCGAAACGTTGCGGTCGAAATAAAAAAGGCGGCCAGACGCCGCACGCCCCGACCGCCCTACAAAAAACAACGCTATGCAAGTCAAAGAGGCTGAATTCGTCATCAGCAATACGAACTATAAGAAATGTCCCGAAACGGACATTCCCGAATTCGCGTTCATCGGGCGATCCAATGTCGGCAAATCGAGCCTGATTAACATGCTGTGCGGCAACAAAGCCTTGGCCAAGACGTCCTCGCAGCCCGGCAAGACACAATGCATCAATCATTTCATCATCAACCGGAATATGATGTATTGGGTGGATCTGCCCGGCTACGGCTACGCCCGCATTTCGAAAGAAGCGCGCGAAAAGTGGCGGCAAATGACATACGACTATCTGCAATACCGCGAGAACCTAATGTGCGTCTTCGTTTTGGTGGACGGCCGGCACGAACCGCAGAAATCGGACGTGGCCTTTATCAACTGGCTGGGCGAACACGGCGTGCCGCTCGCCATCGTGGCCACCAAGGCCGATAAAACGTCGCTGAACGAGGTGCGACATAATCTGGCGGCCTTGAAACGCACGCTTTCAGCCACATGGGAAAGCCTGCCGCCCATCTTCCTGACGTCGGCGCTCAACGCGACCGGCAAAAAGGAACTGCTGGACTACATGGCCGGCATAGTTGAGGCCTTGCCGGAGGGGCAAGGATAAGACTGCCCCCGTCCGGCGACGTGGGGCTGTGGTGGCCGGGCGGGAGACCGTGGCTGTCGTTTCAATAGTTATGGCAACAATAAGGCCCGATGTTCCGCCGAGCGATAGAGCAGTAAACCGTACCGAGGCGAGAAATAGGCCGTATCTTTTTCATATACACCTCCTATGCTTTGCCATACATCGGTATAGGTTTCTCCATTTGGCGAAATCCATTCGGGTATCATGCGCGAGGTTTCATAGGTCCTGAAAAAAGTTCCCCAAATCCATTCTTTATTAAAATAATTCATACATACTTCCACATCGTTCACATTCCCTTCGGTGTATTTTTTGCGGTATTCCACTCTCGCTTCTTCGTTGTCCAATATGAGAGAAAGCCAAACTTCGGCGTCGCACATTCCCGTAGTCGCAGGCCTTACGTGTTTTTCTGAAAACTCCGGTGACTTAACATTAAAAACAATGGTGTCATTGTCAAAAAT
>CAMWSI010000211.1 GCA_947176875.1 uncultured Bacteroidales bacterium | reverse complement strand
GCCTTCATGCTGCCGGCCATTCCCTACTTCAACCTGCTTTGGATTTTGTGAATGAATCGGTTGAATATTGAGGTGTCCCGCCGCCGTGCGGGCGCGCCGGCGTTGCCCGTACAGAAAGCCGGAGCGGTGGGAACCGGCCGCCTCCGGCCGCGCGCGTTGGAAGAACGCGAGTTCGGCGGCGTCCGCGGCTTCGCTCCAGCGGGCTTCGGTACCTAAGCGATCTACAAGATAAAAATACTCCGCTTGGTAGCGCAGGTTGAGATAGGCGGCCGCTGTCAGCAACAGGGTGACGGCCGCGCCGGTCAGGCCGTATCGCGTTATGAATTTACGGATAACCAATCGCTTGATGTCAAGCGTCGGGCGGACTTGGCAAGCCGGCCATAGCGCAACCGCCGGCAAGCCGGTGCAGACGGCCAGCCCGCCGTAGAGCCAGAGGCGGATAAAAAGCGGACAATAGAAAAAGTTGGCGGGAAAGGGGCATAGGGCAAATAAGGCGCATTTTAGCAAAGGCCATTCGGTCAGGTATTGGGCATAGCAGAACGGGTAGCCCCGCCATAGAATCAGACCGATGCCGGCGGCCGCGCCGATTATGCCGGCTAATAGGCTGTAGAGGCCGTGCCGTCCCGACCGTGTGCGGAGGCCGTCGATCAGGCTCCAGAAGACCACGGCGAAAACGACGTTTTCCTGCAGGACCAAAGCCGCGATGAAAGTCAGGCCGGCCGTCAGTCCCAAGCGACCGGTGGCCGGGAGCCGTGTCCTGTCAATCAGCACCGCGCCGCCGAGTAATACGAGCCAGACCAAAATCCAAAGCAGGTTGAAGTAGGGAATGGCCGGCAGCATGAAGGCCGCCCAGACCAGTCCCGGCCACAGCCGGCCGCTCAGCCGGCGCCAGGCCCCTAAGCCGAGCGTCAGCAGGCCGCCCACAACGGCCGCGCCGAGTAGCGGATAGAGGTAAAACTGCGTGAAGAAGGCCTGTACGTATTGCAGAATCGGATACGGCTTGGGTGCAAAGAACGTCAGGTAATCGGCCGAGAAGCGGAACAGCTGGTGGCGTTCCCAGCCCATGAGGCTTTCCGGCAGGCAGAGCCGTAGCCAAAGCGTCAATAGCAGCCAGAAGCCGCCGTAGTAGGCAAATTGTTGCAAACGACTCTTTTTCGCGGTATTCGGATGCTTTTTGGTCATATTATAGTACTACATTTTTATTAGAACTGCATTAAAGATGCAAAACCTATTCCAATGCTAATTCCCAATGTCCATTTTTACTTGAGCCGACAAATTTAAGGATGGTGCCCATCTTTTCAATTTCACGTTCTATGGTTTTAATGGATACGCCTATAGATTCAGCCATTTCCGCTCTGGTAATATGGGCGTTTTGTTGAATCAATGCTATGATTTGCTGTTGCCGGTCGTTCTTTTTTTGAGCGACATTTTGAGCGACATTTTGAGCGACATTTTTGTCGCTGTAACCGGGTCGCTTGAAAATAATGGTAATAAATCCGCCATGTTCTTCGTAAATAGGCTCATCTATATCTTGTGTTTTGCAGGCTTCAACGATACGTCCAACACCGGAACCCCATTGCTCCAAATACGCGGATAGAAACAAAACGTTTGCAATTTTGGGGTTATAGGGTTGAGAGGCGTGGGGCATCTTGATGGTCTCGGGTGTGATGCCTTTCGGAAATACACCGGGATTTTCTATTTCCACCCGATTGTCATAAACGGCAATTCCCGTAGAGGTTCTTGGTTCATTGTACATCCTGTGACACAGTGCATTGGTTAATGCCTCCCGCAATGCTACATACGGTATTTCCAATTCTTCGGTTCTTTTCAATCCTTCTATCCGTCCACTTAGGTTAAGGTGTTTGAAAAAAAACGACATACCGGCATTCATAAGTTGAAATAAATTACCTTCTGCCAACATATTGTCGCCGAACGTGTTTTTGCCGTTACCCTTGAAGCGGGCCATACGGAGTTTCAATTGCGGATAGCGATGATTGTTTTGGGCGAATAGAACCGCGGCGGCATTCAATAGTTTGCCATCTTGAAGCAAATTGAATTTAGTTAGTATATTCTCTTTTGTTTCATTCAAGGCTGTTGCTGACAACCGGTTGCCTCTGACGCCTCCTCTGACGGCATTCATAATCATTTCATCGTCCAATTCGTCCATACCGATTTCCGCGGTTTGATCCTCCCAAGCGTAAAATTTTGGTTTACTGTCACGAAGCCGTTCTTCAAACAGTGATCGGGGCATGGGCTTTGTCGTGCTTTCCACCCGGTAATAGGGTTTGTAGTCGTATGTGTAAGGCGGCATACCTCGGTGCCATTCATTAAAGTGGATAGCAATAACTTGATACCCGTCTTTATCCGGAATGTCAATGTACTCTACCTTGATATCAATACTCGGCTCTATTTTTGTCAATTCATGGGCTATCTCCTGTCTGGTATGGTCTGTAACTTGTTGCCCCGATATTTTCAAAGAGGTCGGTGTGATGCCGAATATCAGCCAACCGCCCTCTGTATTGAGAAAGGCACAGGCACTATGCATGCCGTTTTTCAGCTCGCCGGTTGTCTTTTTCATTTCCAGCGTGCGCGTTTCATCTCCCTGTATAAGTTGTTTTATATCTTCTATAGTCATAAAGCAAAAATGGTTAGAGCGTCAATAGCAGCCAGAAGCCGCCGTACGAACAAATCCGGAAAATGTGTTTCCGTTGTGCGATATAGGAAAAACGCAGGGTCATGATGCTACCTTATTATATATAAACAACAGCGGGCTATACCTGCGTCGGGTATCGCACCGCCATGCAAAAATACGTAAAAATACGTTTTAATCCCGCAGGCGACCCAAAGGCACTGCTTGGATCCCGGCGGGGCGGGTGTGTGGTTGAGGCGGTAATTGACAATTGTTAGGAGCGAATGTTAGAAATTTGTTAATAAATCTTAAAATTTTTATCTTTGCCGGTTGAAATAATGCGGCCTGACGTTCGGGGGGGGGGTAAAAACCTGATACCGAATGGTTAATGGC
>CAMWSI010000210.1 GCA_947176875.1 uncultured Bacteroidales bacterium | reverse complement strand
GGCATACCGTATTTAATTATAAGACAATAAATATATTGTAAGCATAAGATATGAGAATCATCATTCCTATGGCCGGCATGGGCAAGCGCATGCGGCCGCATACCTTGACAACGCCCAAGCCGTTGATTCGTTTGGCGGGTCGTCCCATCGTGGCGCATTTGATAGACGAAATCGTTTCGACGGTGCAGGAACCGATAGAAGAAATCGCGTTCATCATCGGTCGTTTCGGCGAAGAAACCGAGCGGGAATTGCTGGCTTGCGCCGAACAGCGGGGTGCGCGCGGACGGATTTATTATCAGGACGAGGCTTTGGGCACGGCGCACGCCATTCTGTGTGCGGCCGATTCGCTGGAGGGACCCGTCATCGTGGGCTTCGCCGATACGATTTTCTTTTCCCGTTTTTCGATACAACCGCATCAGCAAGCCGTTATCTGGACTAAGAAAGTGGCGCACCCGGAGGCTTTCGGTGTGGTTTTGACCGATGCCGACGGACGTATCACGGGCTTTGCCGAAAAACCGAAGGAATTTGTTTCCGACTTGGCCATCATCGGCATCTATTATTTCAAGGACGGCCTCAATCTGCGAAAGGAACTGCAATATCTTTTGGATCACGATATCTGCAAGGGCGGGGAATATCAGCTTACGGACGCCTTGGAGAACATGCGGCGCAAGGGGCTGGTGTTTTACAGCGAGACCGTGGATGAATGGCTGGATTGCGGCAACAAGACCGCGACGGTGGACACGCATACCCGTTTGCTGGAACACAAGCGGATTCATCAGATAGCCGCTACGGCCGAAATTATCGACAGCGTGATTATACCGCCTTGTTTCATAGGCGAGGGTGCCCGTGTCCGCGAGGCCGTCATCGGCCCTTGTGTTTCGGTCGGCGCGCGCGGGGAGATCGCGCAGTCGCGTATATCGCACAGCATCATACAGCCCGACACGCGTATTGTCAATAAGGTCATGACGTGTTCGATGGTCGGTCGGGAGGTCAGCGTCCTGGGTGAGCCGGAAAGCCTGAACCTCGGCGACTATTCCCAAATTATAGAAGGGCGCGAAGTCTAAAAGACGGTAGAACGGTATGCGACGGAAAAGCGTGACCCGAAAATTGTTAACAGGTCTGGTCTGTATGGCCGTTTGGGGTGGACTGTCGGGGCTTCCCGGCGGTATGGACGGCGCGTGTCTGCGCGCACAGGCCGTCCGGGCCGACTCCCTGTTTCTGGAAGGCATACGCTGGCAATTGGCGGAGCGGCCTCAGATGGCGTTGGACGCCTATGCCGCCGCTTTGGCGGAACGTTCCGACCATGCCGCCGCCTGTTATGCCATCGCGTCCATCAAGGCCGGACAGCAGAAATGGTCGGAAGCCGTCGTCTATGGCGAGAAAGCCGCGCGCTTGGAACCCGAAAACCTGTGGTATAAGGTATTGCTGGCACAGGTTTACCGTTTGACGATGCAATGGCCGAAGGCCGTGGAGACGCTGGGACAGTTGCGCGGCATGGACTCCTCCAATCTGGATTTCGCATATCAGCAGTCAGATCTGTATCTGGTGCAGGGAGACGTGGCTTCGGCCGTGCGCGTTTACGATGAGTTGGAGCGTATGTTCGAACCCTGTGACGAATGGAGCATGCAGAAATACCGGCTGCTGATGAGCCGCGGGCTTGTGGCGGAGGCGCGGGCCGAGATAGAGAAAATCAGCGCGTATGTACCGGGCGAGCCCAAATATTACGAGATATTGGCGCAGATGAGCAGCAAGGCGGGCGACTATGCGTCGGCCTACCGGTACTATCAGAAGATTCTGGCGTTGAAGCCGGACGATGCCTATACCTATGCCTCGCTGGCCGATTACTACCGTAAGACAGGGGAGGAGGAAAAGGCCTTGGCCGCCTTGACCCGCGCCATTTCATTGCCGGGTTTGGACGACGATACACGGCTGACATTGGTTTCCACTTTTTTCGGAGACCGTCAGGGGTATGAACCGACCAAACGCGAGGTCGCGCTTTATGCCGGCTTGCTGGATACGCTTCTGCAAATGTATCCGTCCAACGCCCGCCTGCATTTCGTCAAGGGCCTGTACGATTGGCAGCACGATAAGACGGAGCAGGCGCTGGACTATTTGGAAAAGAGTTTGCGGCTCGATCCGAAAGCCTACAATACTTATACGGTTTTGTTGTATGTCCTGCAGGCCGCGCAGGATTGGCCAAGGATAATCCGTTATGCGGAGGCCGCCCTGCGGTTGTTTCCGGAGAGTACGGTGTTTTATGTCTATCTGACGTTGGCTTATTACAATGCGGACGACTGTGCGAACAGCCTCGTTTACGGCGAGCAGGCGTTGAAAAGACTGCCGTATGTGGCGGGCCCCGACCATGACCAGTGGGGGACGCTTTTGTACGGTTGTGTGGGCGAATGTTATTTCCATAGCGGGCGTTATACCGATTATATGCGGGTCATGGACGAAGCGGTACGGACTTTTCCGGACGACGTTTTGCTGAAGAACAATTACGCCTACCAGTTGAGCCGGATGAACACGCGGTTGGAAGAGGCGGCGCACATGGCGCGGTTTGCCTGCAAACGTTCGCCGAACTATTACAGTTTTTGGGATACCTATGCCTGGACGCTGTTCCGGGCGGGCGATTACGCGGCGGCTTATGCGGCTGTCCGCAACGCGTTGCGCAAGGGTGGTGTCAAGGAAGCCGTTGTGTGGGAACATGCGGGCGATATCCTGTATCATCTGCATAAGACCGACAAGGCGGTGGATGCCTGGCGCAAGGCGTTGGAACTGTCAGGGCAGGACGCGGATACGGATACGGATACGGCAAGGTTGAAACACAAGATAGAAAACAGACAATGGATAGAACAACCGCTATGAAACTATGGGGGGGCGTGTTGGCCGCCTGTCTCGCGATGGTATTGTGGACCGGTTGTAAAGAACGGCCGGGACGGAGCGGGGGCAGCGAAGCCGTAGCCGCGGACGAGGCCTCGCGTTGGGCGGCCGTTTCCGACAGTCTTTGGCAGTCGGTCGGCCACGCGC
>CAMWSI010000209.1 GCA_947176875.1 uncultured Bacteroidales bacterium | reverse complement strand
GCTTGTAGGACCGCGCCCCTTTACCCCGGAAGACTGCGCCCGCTACGGCACGCGCGAACAGATGATTGTCCGCCACAGCATCCGGCCCGGTCTGACCGGCCTGGCGCAAATCCACGGCCGCAACGCCATTGACTTCGATCAACGTATCCGCTACGACCTCTTTTATATAGAACACATTTCGTTCAAACTCGACTGCGGCATTTTTTTCCGCACGGCCAACGTCATATTGGAATAGCGCCTTTCCGCCGACCTCTCGAATTATTCCATCAGCGTGGATAACGCGACGGTACCGATTCCGGCATTGTTGCCGACCACAGGGGTTACCTGCCCCACAAAAGCCGGTTCCTTTCCGGTCAAGGCTTTGAGGCGCGGAATCAAGGCTTCGGCCGTCGGCTTGGAAGCCGCATCGGTATATTCCACGGCATAAGCATGCAATCGACCGGTTTTCAACTTACTTTCCAATATTTTCAATACCCGGTCCATACTTTTTCCCTGATTGGCGGCCGTGAAAAGCACGCTGCCCTTGCCGTTTTTGTCGGGCGTGATAACCGGCGCCAGCCCCAGGAACGTGGCCAACCAGCCTTTCATCCGGCCGATACGGCCACCCTTGACGAAATACTTGACCGTCTTGGTCATCGCATACACGTTCGACTGCGCGCACCAAAGCGGAATCAAGCGTTTCAGATCCTCGAAACTGAAACCTTTATCCAAAGCCTCCACGACACGCAAGGCCACGAGCCCTTGCGCGCCGGCCAACGTCTTGGTATCGAAGACGGCGATCGGCACCCCGGTCTGCACCTGCACCTTCTTGGCCATATCTACAAAAGCCTGGTACGTGCCGCTCAGCCCCGATGAAATGTTGAGCACGATAACCGCTTTATAATAGGTGGCGATATACGAAAGTTTGTTGTAGATATTCTTCAAGGCCGGCAACGACGTCTTGGGGTAAGGCCGCCTTGTGGCCAGATAGTCGTAGAAATCGTCGTGCTTCAGCGTCACGCCGTCCAGAAAGAGGCTGTCGCCGAGCTGTACCTGCAACGGCACATGGTGTATCTGATGCTTGAAACGGATTTCCGAATCCAAATCGGACGTACTGTCCACCAGCACCGCTATGTCGTGCCGGCGACGCGCCTTGATTTCCACCTGAAACGCCATGTCGTCCACCTTGCTCGTCTGTATCTGCGCCCGGTCGCTCAACCGACGCACGGCGGCTTCCGGCTCATCGGTATGGACATGAATACGCACCTTATTGCTGTTACCGGCCACCACCACACTGTCTCCCAAACGCTCCAACTCGTGCTTAAGCGCGTCCTTATCGATATGTTCACCCGAAGCCAACGCCTCCGTACAATAGCGGTACGTCACAACCGCGTCCTCATCGTCGGCCACGTTCAATTCCGGCAACACATTCTGCCGCGCCCCCACGAGGTCTTTCATATCGGCCTTAAGCGCGAAATCCAACATTCCCTTGGCGAAAAACACGAACCCCTGCGCACCGGCATCCACCAGCCCCACGCCGCCCTTATGCCGGCTGCGCGTATCCTCCAACGCTTCCAACACCTTTTGATAAGGATCGGTCATCAATACCACAAAGTCGTTGATATCCGCGTTCAAAAGCCGTTGCAGGTCATCCACCCAAGCCTTGAGCACCGACAGTATCGTCCCCTCCACCGGATGTGACAAAGCGGCATACGTGAAATTGATGGCACCGACCGCACAGCGCACGAAATCCCGCACATTGACTTTGGTATAAGCCTGAAGTTCAAGACTGAGCCCCTGCACGAACTGCGCCACAATGATACCTGAGTTGCCGCGCGCGCCTATCAACGCCGCGTCGGCCATATCGGCCAACGTCTTATTCAGTTTTTTAGACGGCTTCACGGCATCGATAATCGACTGAACCGTAGAGGCCATGTTCGAACCCGTATCGCCGTCCGGCACCGGGAAAACATTGATTTTATTCAGATAAGCATAATTTTCTATGATGCCTTTGGCGCCCGCCAAAAACATATAGTAGAAATTCTGCCCGTTGATATATTCGTATTTCATACGTTTCCATTTTTTTAACGGCTACCGCTCCACCGGCGGCACCAGGCCGTCCCCCCTCTCGTCAAGCCGCAACCTTACCCACGGGAAACCGCCGGATCGAGGCCGGCGATACCCGTTCCGCAACAAGCCTGCCAACTGCCAAAATACTGACAAATATACGCAAAAAACGGGAATAAGCCATTCGGCCGTACGACAGCGGCCTACCGGAATCCGCATACCGCCGTGAAACATCGCCATGTAACGTCCCGCCCCACACCCCGCGACGCAACCGGATCCAGGCGACAAACCGCCGTAAGCCGAACGCAGGGGCGATGTCTTGCATCGATTTTGCCGAGGAGAATTAAAGCTACAAACGAAATCCAACGTTTACAATTATATATATACTTCCGTTGCGTGCCGTTAAACCTGCTTGAATAAAACGTTTTCATGGAAAGGTCGGTATTCCCATCCCTTTCCCGTATAATTGTATTTTGGTAATTATGGCTCATACGCACCCTAATTACCGTCCTGAATGGCCTATAAAGCCGTTTTTACTGAAAACACACACCACTATGAAGAAAACTTTTTTTGTTTTAATCCTCACAGTCATTCTGTTAGGATTAAACCGCGTCTCAGGCCAATTCATCATTCCGGCCAACGCCTATACGCTGACCTCCACCGCGGGGACCTTTTCCGACATCGCCGGCAATAACGCTACGGTCAAACTCGGCGACGACTTGCCGGCCGGCACGGCATTAGTAAACGGTTTTTTCATAAACGACGACCAAAATCCGTTCGTGACCCACGCGGCCGACAAGACGAAGACCGACCCCGGCTTCGAGCTCGGCTTCACGTTCAACTTCTGCGGCAAACCGATGACGCACTTCACAATTTGCGCCTCGGGCGGGATTCATTTCGGTGCGGACGGAAACATTCCGCAGGCTCAGAGTTCGGCCTGGTTTACCCTAGCGCAGGACTTCCAGAATCTGGTCACCCTGACGG
>CAMWSI010000208.1 GCA_947176875.1 uncultured Bacteroidales bacterium | reverse complement strand
TGACCACCCCTAAAAACCGACCGATATGCCTGAAATGTCCAAAAAATTAACGCCCAAACACCTGGGGGACACGAACCCGAATCCCAAGCTGCTGAAATTCGCGCGGAAAGTCACTGACCGCGTGCACGGAAAAATCAAAGGGATCACCACCAACGACCCCGAATACTGGGGGTTGGCCTGTATTTTCGAAGACGAGCTGGACGCCGCGAGCCGCGAAAGCGCGTTGGATCTGTTGCTGGACGTGGTTTCGGACAAGGCGTTGCGCGTGCGCGAACACCGGCCCTATCCGCTCTTGGTGCAATGGAACCGCAAGAAGCGCTACACCGAGACGGACGAGGCTTTCGACGCCCTGCTGGACCGGCTGTCGTTTTTGGGCATGCTGGAATATGACTACGGCGACAAATACACGAAAGACGGCCCGGTGGCGGGCACGACCTACAATCGGGAAGACCGGGAATACTGGGTGCCGCTCTTCGTCCCCGGCTCGGCCGAATACACTAACATGAACACCGAGTTGATGGACCGGCATCCGGAACTGGCGATGTTCTTCGAGCGGATGACGTTCCTGCCCTTGGAAAAGGTGACGCCCATGGTGCCGGAAGGCGGCGCGGGCATCGGCATGCACGTGATTCCCGTGGAGAAGGCCATTTCGATGGAGAACCAGTCGGTGGACATCGAACATATTTCCTATTGGCTCAAACGTTACGAAGGCCATATCGGCGCCTCGATCTGCTCTTGCCGCTACGGCCGCAAGCAACTCGACGAGGGTTGCGCGGACGACTACCGGGACTGGTGCATCGCGGTGGGCGACATGGCCGACTACTGCAAGGAAACGGGACGCGGCCGCCCCATCACCTACGACGAAGCCATGGACATTCTGCGCCGGGCCGAAGAGAACGGTTATGTACACCAAATCACGAACATAGACGGCGAAGGCAAGATTTTCGCGATATGCAACTGCAACGTCAAGATATGCAACGCCCTGCGCACGTCCCAACTCTTCAACACCCCCAACCTGTCGCGCAGCGCCTACGTGGCCGAAGTCGATAAGGCCAATTGCGTGGCCTGCGGCCGGTGCGTGGAATACTGTCCGGCCGGCGCGGTCAAACTGGGACAGAAACTCTGCACGCCGCAGGGCGACATCGCCTATCCGCGTCAGGAACTGCCGGATGCCAGCAAATGGGGACCGGAAAAATGGACGGAAGACTACCGTGACCAAAACCGCATCAACTGCTATCCGACCGGCACGGCGCCGTGCAAGACCGCCTGCCCCGCCCATATCGCGGTTCAAGGCTACCTCAAAAAGGCGGCCGAGGGCAAATACCAGGAGGCGCTGGAGCGGATCAAGCGGGAGAAGCCGTTTCCCGCCGTCTGCGGCCGCATCTGCAACCTCCGTTGCGAAGACGCCTGCACGCGCGGCACGCTCGACAACCCGGTGGCCATAGACGCCGTCAAGAAATTCATAGCCGAACAGGATCTGCACGCCGAGACGCGCTTTATCCCGGAAATCGTCGTGGCCTCCAACCGCGGCCGCTGGCAGGAGAAAATCGCCGTCATAGGCGGCGGGCCGGCCGGCCTTTCCTGCGCCTACTACTTGGCTACGATGGGCTATTACCCGACGGTGTTCGAGAAGAACGCGGAGCCGGGCGGCATGTTGCGCTACGGTATCCCCTCCTACAAACTGGGAAAAGACGTCATCGCGGCCGAAATCGACATCATGCGCGAAATAGGCGTGGATATCAAGACGGGCGTGGAAGTGGGCAAGGACCTCACGATAGCCCAACTGCGCGAACAGGGCTACCGGGGCTTTTACGTCGCCGTCGGCTGTCAGGGCGGCCGCCTGCCGGGCATAGCGGGCGAAAACCTGCCGGGCGTGACCACGGCCGTCGATTTTCTGAAGGAGGCCAACACCGGGGCGCGGCCGATCAGCGGCAACGTGGTGGTCGTGGGCGGCGGCAACGTGGCCATTGACGCGGCCCGCGTGGCCAAACGCAGCGGCGCCACGGAGGTGACGATGCTTTCGCTCGAAGACGAAGATATGATGCCGGCCTCTTTGGAAGAGAAGACCGAGGCCCGCGAAGACGGCGTCGTGATCCGGCCGGGCTGGGGTCCGAAGGAAATCTTGGGCGAAACGGGCGTTACGGGCATCGTGTTCAAGAAATGCGTTTCCGTATTCGACGAACAAGGGCGGTTCGCGCCCCGCTACGACGAAAGCGAACGGCTGACGTTGGAGGCCGACTTGGTAATTTTCGCCATCGGCCAGACCGTCGTTTGGGACGATTTGCTCAAAGGACCGAAGGTGGAACTGAGCCGCGGCCTCTATCCGGTGGCCGACCCGCTCACCTACCAGACCACCGAGGCCGACATCTTTACGGGCGGCGACTGCCTGACCGGGCCCAAGTTCGCCATCGACGCCATCGCCGCCGGCAAGGAGGCGGCCGAATCCCTGCACCGCTTCGTGCAGCACGGGCACATGACCATCGGCCGCAACCGGCGGGACTTTATCGAACTGGACAAACAGAACCTCGCGGTGGCCTCTTACGACAACGGCGCGCGGCAGACAGAGGGCGTGGCCAAGCCGCAAGACCCGTTCCGCGAATACCACCAAACGCTGACCGAAGAACAGGTGCGCCAGGAGACCGCCCGCTGCCTTTCCTGCGGCGCCTCTATCGTCGATCCGAACAAGTGCATCGGCTGCGGCCTGTGTACGACCAAATGCGCGTTCGACGCCATCCACCTGTTCAGGACGCACCCCGACGCCAGCCATATGGTTACCTCCGAAAACAAATTCGGAGCCATCCTGCCCTACGCCATCAAGCGCGGCCTGAAGATTTTGGTCAAGAAGAAACAAGATTAACGGGCGACCCGACGGCGGAGCGAACTCAAGGCTTGGGTGCCCGATAATAACGCCGCAGATTGGCCTTTATGGCACACCGAAACGGAGGTGCGCCAGAGAGGTCAAGATGCAAGGCATTGAGGGCGAGGGCGAAGGAGCGTACTAAAGTACGTGACTGAGCCCGAATCCCGATAATAACGCAGCA
>CAMWSI010000207.1 GCA_947176875.1 uncultured Bacteroidales bacterium | reverse complement strand
CGGTTTCGTTGTGTAGGAGATCTTGAGAAGAGCCAGGCCAGAACATCCTCCGTCATGTTTTCTATCTGTGGTCGTGCTTGGGTCGTGCTTGGGCAGTATTTGACCGGTACTCAAGCGATGATTCTCTCAGTCTCATTACGCTCTCTATGTCATTAGGGCGTTTGAATGTGACTGTGATAAAACCGCCGTTCCATTGCCAGACAGGATCTACTATACCTTGTTCACGACAGGCATCTATAATACGCTTGGCTCCCGAGCCCCAGTTTTCCAAATAAGTGGATTTGTAGAGCGTTTCAGCGATTTTCAGATTGTAGGGATATGACTCATGAGGCTCTTTGATGGTTTCAGGTGTGATTTGCGGAGGAAATATCCCCGGATTCGCAATTTCTATGCGGTCATCATAGATGGCGATACTGTTGGTCAGATTGTATTTCTCCCATTGACGGTGACAAAGCGAGTTTATAAGAGCCTCTCTTAAAGCCTTGTATGGTACTTCAAGATGCTCTTCCCGTTGCAGGCTATGATCGGTAATCTTACCGCTAAGATTCAGATGCTTGAAGAAAAACGCCATACCGGCATCGAGCAAGTCGAAAAAACTACCCTCTGCACGCTGATTGTCAATAAACTCATTTTTGTCAGTTCCGATAAAACGGGCCATCCTTAATCGAAATTGCGGATATTCGTCTATATGGTCGGAGAAAAGCAGGGCAGCGCCGTTTGTCGGTATGCCATTCTTCAGCAACTTCCATTTTGCCAAAGTATCTTCAATCGGAGCGTTCATCGCACTAGATGGAATACGTCCGCTTTCAACACCGAGGCGGATACATCCTCTGATGTGTTTTTCGTTCAAATCGGCGAGAGAAATACCATCCGCCATTTGCCCTTCCCAAGCATATAGCAGAGGCTGATGTGCGCGGATGCGCTCATCGTACATATCCTGCGGCATAACCCTGGTCGTACTTTCGACTTTGTAATAAGGACAACCATGAAAGGTGTGCGGGCGTTCGCCCCATACCCATCTGTCGAAGTGCATGGCTATGACTTTATTGCCGGGAGAATCGGTACATCGACATATTCCACATGGACATCAACCGCCGGTTCCAGCCCGGCCAAAGCTTGGGCGATTTCTTGTTGGGTATTATCGGAAACTTTCTGTCCGACTATTTTTAACGACACGGGGGAAATGCCGAATATCAGCCAACCGCCTTCGGTGTTGAGAAACGCGCAGGCCGAATGCATGCCGTCCTTTAGTTCGCCGGTCGTCTTTTTTAGTTCCAAGGTTCGCGACTCACCGGGAGTTATCAATATCTTTATGTCGTCAATGGTCATAACAGTGTTGTACACAATTGTGGCCTAACGCCCCTTACTCCACCCGTTCAATCTCGGCGCCGAGGTTGCGCAACCGCACGTCGATGGCTTCGTAGCCGCGGTCAATCTGTTCGATGTTGTGGATCAGGCTCTCGCCTTTGGCCGACAGGGCGGCGATGAGCAGCGAGACGCCGGCCCGTATGTCGGGCGACACCATCGAGATGCCTTGCAACGGTGTCTCGTGGTCGAGGCCGATGACGGTGGCGCGGTGCGGGTCACACAGGATGATGCGCGCGCCCATCGAAATCAGGTTATCGACGAAAAACAGGCGGCTTTCGAACATTTTTTGATGGATCAGCACGCTGCCCTTGGCCTGTATGGCCGTTACAAGGGCGATGCTGATGAGATCGGGCGTGAAACCCGGCCAGGGCGCGTCGGCAATCGTCGGAATCGATCCGTCGCGCGAGTTTTCTATGCAGTAGTGTTCCTGGGCGGGGATGAACAGGTCATCGCCGCGGTAAATCGTCTGTACGCCCAGCCGCGCGAACACCTGCGGAATCAAGCCCAAGTATTGCCGTTGCACGTTGCGGATGGTCAGTTCCGACTGCGTCATGGCGGCTAAGCCGATGAAACTGCCCACCTCGATCATGTCGGGCAGCAGCGTGTGTTCCGCACCCGAAAGACGATCCACGCCCTCGATTTGCAACAGGTTGGAGCCCATGCCGTGGATGTGGGCGCCCATGGCACAGAGCATTCGGCAGAGTTGCAGCACGTAAGGTTCGCAGGCCGCGTTGAAAATCGTCGTCGTGCCTTTGCTCAGCACGGCGGCCATGATGATGTTGGCCGTGCCGGTCACCGAGGCTTCGTCCAGCAGCATATAGCGGCCCCGCAGTCCGCTCTCCGGCTTCCGCACGTCGAAACTGCGGCGGACCGTGTCGTATTCCACTTTCGCACCGAGGTTTTCGAAACCCGTGAAGTGCGTGTCCAACCGGCGTCGGCCGATTTTATCGCCGCCCGGCTGCGGTACGATCGCGCGCCCCGTACGCGCCAACAGCGGCCCGGCCAGCATGACCGATCCGCGCAACGCGTTGGCGCGTCGTTCGAAGTCTTCGGTCAGCAGGAAGTCGGCCTCTATGCGTTTGGCTTCGAACGTGAACGTATGCGTTTCCGGATGCGAGACCGAAACGCCGAGGCATTGCAGCAGTTCGATGAGTTTGAGTACATCGCGGATCAGCGGGATATTGTGCACCGTCACTTTTTCTTCCGTCAGCAACGTGGCGCAGATAATCTGCAAAGCTTCGTTCTTCGCGCCCTGGGGCGTGATGCAACCGTTGAGTTTGCGTTGTCCGCGGATTTTGAAAGTGCTCATGCCAAACTCTTATTTCGCGTTGTTGTTGCGGTTGTTGTAGCGCTTGTATCCTCCGTTGTTATATCCGCCGTTGTTGCCGTTGCGGTAGTTGCCGTTGTTGTAGCCGCCGTGTCCGTTGTTGTAGCGTTTGCCGGCGTTAGGGTTGTCGTAGGGGCTCAGGTTGATAAACTTGTTCTTGCGCTCCGGCGATGGTTTGGCGTAGAAAGCCGAATTGACCTTGCCGCGGATGGTCTCGTCGTAGAGGATGCGTCCGCCCGACATGATTTCCAAGTGTTTGGCCAGCACTTCGTCGCGCAACATATCGTCGTTCCACGTAAAGTCTGTAACTTATACACAAAAGACGCAGCCGACGCTATGCAGTGTT
>CAMWSI010000206.1 GCA_947176875.1 uncultured Bacteroidales bacterium | reverse complement strand
AAAATATCTATCTATGCAACCTCTTTTCCGGTTGTCACTTGCTCGCAAGACTGCCGAGAAGAAAGGAGAGGTCCGGTAGTTCAGTTGGTTAGAATACATGCCTGTCACGCATGGGGTCGCGAGTTCGAGTCTCGTCCGGACCGCCAACAATACAGAGAAGGAGGTTTCCCCTCCTTTTTTTGTATCCGCGTGGAAAGATTTGGCTGCTTGCAACCACATTAAAAAAAGCTAAAATGCAACCATTTTATTAAGCCGAATGAACATAGGCCAAGTTCACTTGGACTATGTCGCGGCGGGAAATGGTGCTTTGAAGAAGAACCGTTCTGATAAATCGGATCCGTCGTAAGGCGGTTGGGACGTAGCGAACGGTGGTCTTGAACCTACATCTTAGGCTTTTGCTGTAAACAGACGGCTTTCCCATAAAACTTTTATAAACACTTAAAATTAAAGGGAGTGAGTTATGGGATATTTATTCACATCGGAGTCCGTCTCGTCGGGTCATCCCGATAAAGTGGCGGATTTGATTTCGGATGCTTTGTTGGACGAATTTCTGCGCCGCGACCCGGAGTCGAAGGTGGCTTGCGAGACTTTGGTCACGACGGGCTTGGTGGTCTGCGCCGGCGAAGTGAAGACGACGGGTTACGTCGATATTCAGGAGTGCGCGCGGCAGACGATTCTGGAAATCGGTTATACGAAAGGCGAGTACCGTTTCGACGGGGCTTCCTGCGGATTGCTTTCGGCCATACACAGCCAGTCGCCCGACATCAACCGTGGCGTGGAGCGTAAGAAGGCCGAGGAACAAGGGGCGGGCGACCAAGGCCTGATGTTCGGTTACGCCTGTCGCGAGATGGACAATTTCATGCCGATGCCGATTGAACTCGCGCACATTCTGTTGCAGGAGCTGGAGGGTATCCGCCAGGAGGGCAAACAGATGACCTATCTGCGGCCCGACGCCAAGAGTCAGGTAACGGTGCGTTACGACGATAAAGGCAAGCCCGAAGCCATCGACACGATTGTGATTTCGACCCAGCACGATGAGTTCGACAGCGAGAAAAAGATGCTGGTGCGAATTACGGACGACATCCGGCATATCCTGATGCCGCGCGTGTTGAAGACGTTGCCGAAACGCGTTCAAAAACTGTTCGATAAGAAGTATAAATTATACGTAAACCCGACGGGCAAGTTCGTGATTGGCGGGCCGCACGGCGACACGGGGCTGACCGGCCGCAAGATCATTGTGGATACCTACGGCGGAAGGGCGGCGCACGGCGGCGGCGCGTTTTCGGGCAAGGACTCTTCGAAGGTGGATCGTTCGGCGGCTTACGCGATGCGGCACGTGGCCAAGAACCTCGTGGGCGCCGGTGTCTGCGACGAGGTGTTGGTGCAGGTGGCCTATGCCATCGGCGTGGCCAAGCCCGTAGGGCTGTACGTCAATACTTACGGTACGGCGCATGTCGGGCTGAGCGACGGCGAGATTGCGGAGAAGATTTTGGCGGCGGTGGATTTGCGGCCTTACGCGATTGTGGAACGTTTCGGCCTGAAGAATCCGATTTTCAAGCCGACCGCCTCTTACGGCCATTTCGGGCGCGATTCCTACGAGAAAACCGTGACGTGCTACGATGCCGACGGCAAGCCCTACAAAAAGAAAGTGGGCTTTTTCGGTTGGGAGAAACTGGATTTGGTGCCGACGTTTAAGAAATTGTTTTTCTAATGGATTATTTGCTGACGGGCGGCACGGTCGTCAATGAGGGACGGTGCGTGCCGGCTTCGGTTTGGATAAGGGACGGGCGGATTGCCGGCGTGTTGGAAGCGGACGGCGGCTCGTCGTCGGCGGATGGTGGTCCGGACGAGACCCCTGCGCCGGATTGTGGAGCTTTTGGGGCTGAAGTGGTTGCGGGTGACCCGACGGTGGATGCCGCGGGCTTGTCTGCGGCGGATGTGGCCGCTTTGGCCAAGGCCGAGCGCGTGGATGTGCGCGGCTGCTGGATTCTGCCGGGCGTTATAGACGACCAGGTGCATTTCCGCGAACCGGGGCTGACCTACAAGGGCGACATGCGGAGCGAGAGCCGGGCGGCCGTGGCCGGTGGCGTGACGTCGTATATGGAGATGCCCAACACCAAGCCGCCGACGCTGACGCAGGCTCTGCTGCAGGAGAAATACGAGCGTGCGGCCGAAGTCTCGCTGGCCAACTATTCGTTTTACATGGGCTGCAGCGAAGACAACCTCGACGAGGTGTTGAAGACCGACCCCAAACGCGTGTGCGGCATCAAGATTTTTCTCGGCTCTTCCACCGGCAACATGTTGGTAAGCAGCGACGCCTATATCGAAAATCTGTTGCGGCAGGCGCCGACGCTCGTGGCCGCCCATTGCGAGGACGAGGAGATTATGGCGGCCAACACGGCGGCCGTCAAGGCGCGGTACGGCGAAGAACCGCCGTTTTCGGTGCATCCGCTCATACGGAGCGCGGAGGCCTGCTACCGATCGTCGGCGCGGGCGGCCGAGATTGCGCGCCGTGCCGGCGGCCGTTTGCACATCCTGCACCTTTCCACGGCGCGTGAGCTGTCGCTTCTGGATGATGCGCCCTTGGAGGAGGCCCGCATCACGGGCGAAGTCTGTGTGCACCACCTTTGGTTTACCGACCGCGACTACGCGCAACGGCAGGGCTTCATCAAGTGGAACCCGGCCGTCAAGACGGAGGCCGACCGCGCGGCCCTGCGGGAGGCGGTGCGCCAAGGGCGCGTCATCGTGGCCACCGACCACGCCCCCCATGCGTTGGAAGAAAAACAGCGGCCCTATTTCAGCTGCCCCTCCGGCGGTCCGCTCGTGCAGCACAGCCTGCAGCTGATGCTGGAGATGGTGCGCCAGGGCGTTTTCAGCCTGACCGATGTCGTGGAGGCCATGTGCCACCGGCCCGCGCGACTGTTCGCCGTGGAAAAACGCGGCTTCCTGCGCCCGGGGTATCATGCCGACCTCGTCGTCGTCCGGCCCGATGAAGCGCCGCATACCGAGCCGGTTCATTACAAATGCGGCTGGAGCCCGCTTTCTGACC
>CAMWSI010000205.1 GCA_947176875.1 uncultured Bacteroidales bacterium | reverse complement strand
CTCCAACCAGTAGTAGGGGCGGCCGTGCGGGTCTTCGCGCCGCAGGATGCGCTCGTCCCAAGACGCGTGCGCCTGCGTGCAGGCCTTGATGCCCTTGACCTCGCCCACCGGGATATTGACGTTCCAGCAATCGCCCACGCGGCCATGCGCGATCATCTGGCGGATAATCGTGCGGACACTGTCCACAGCCGGATCGAAGCAGACCTGCTGGTCGTAGGTGGCCATCGAGAAGCCGATGGCCGGCACGCCCTCCATAATGCCCTCAATGGCCGCGCCCATCGTGCCGGAATACAGCACGTTGGTGGCCGCGTTGGAGCCGTGGTTGATGCCCGACAGCAACAAGTCCATGGGCACGTCCTTGAACAGTTCGCGCAAGCCCAGCTTGACGCAATCGACGGGCGTGCCGCTGCACGCGTACTGCACGAGGCCGGGGCATTCTTCCGGCAACGGCTTGGCCCGCATGGGCACCGAGAGCGTGATAGCGTGCGACTTGCCCGACTGGGGGCCATCCGGCGCCACGACATAGACGTTGCCGAATTCCCGCGCGATGGCTATCAACTGACGGATGCCGCGCGCATGGATACCGTCGTCGTTCGTGATGAATATGTTCATAGCGTGTTCTTGCCTTACTTATATAATAGATAGCAAAGATACATATTTTTTGCGAGCCGCCCTTACAGCAACTCGCGCGCGATCCAGGCGCAGGCTTCGGCATCGGCCAACGCATGATGGTGCTGCTCGAGGTTGTAACCGCAATAGGCCGCCACCACGGGCAGCCTCAACCGCGGCAATACTTTGCCCAATCGCTTGCGCGCCGCCTTATAGGTGCAATGGAACTTATAGCCGGGGTAGTCCATTTGATAGCATTTGAAGACGGCCTTGAGACAGCCTTCGTCAAACATGCTGTTGTGCGCCACGAGCGGCAGGCCCTCCACTTTCGGCGCAATCTCGGCCCAGACCGACGGAAAGACGGGCGCATCGGCCGTGTCGGCGGCCGTAAGCCCATGCACGCGCGTGTTCCAATATAAATAGTAGTCCGGCTCCGGTCTGATCAGACGGTAAATCCTGTCCGTTATCTCGCCCTGCCGCACCACCACGACCCCCACGCTGCACACGCTCGTCCGCTCGTTGTTGGCCGTCTCGAAATCTATGGCCGCAAAATCATTCATAGATGAAGAAATATCCTTCTTTACTGCGTTAAAAACACCCGCCAACTTCCTTCCTTTTCGCCGCGCTCCACATACTTCTTAGCCAGCAACTGGTTCAATAACTTCTGTATCGCCGCCACGCTGATGCCCGTTTCCGCTTTCATGTCCGCGAGCGTCAAGGCCGGCTGCGTCTGCATGGCATTCAGTATCTTCGCATAATTGGGGGTGCGGAATACAATCCGTTCGCCATCATACCACCAAACATTCTCATTCCGTTCGCTCAAAAACAACACATCGTTATAAACTTCCGTAGCCACCAATTTATTGAAATACTTTAAGAAAGGACGGATATCCTTGAGCTCCGCATGGGCGCCATCCCCCGGCACCGGGCCAACCTCAAGATCCGTCTGATGCAAAGCCTCCAGATACTCTCGCTTCCGGCGGCTACGAACCACAATCATAGGATAGCCATGACGGGAAAGGATAAAATTTACCATCAGTCGGGCCATACGGCCATTGCCATCCTCGAATGGGTGGATGAGTATATAGCGATAATGGAACAGCGCCGCCAACTCCACCGGCGAGAGTTTGCCCGCCTGCTCCGCAGCGTTATACCAATCGACCAAATCCCCCATCAAGGCCGGCGTTTCCTCGGGAGAGGCATACGCGAAACGGTCGCCATACCGTGTAATAACGCTATTGGGCCGCGTCTTATACTGCCCTGCGGGTATCACGTAACTCGTCTGCACGCCGCCGGGCAAATCCCGATACACCGTGTAATCATCACGCAGTATGGTCTTGTGCAGTGTACGGATGAAGTTTTGTGTCAGGGGCATTCCGCTTACAGCGGCTTCCTCTGTCATCATGCGCAGACCGACATTGCTCGCGGTCATCTCTTGGATGTCATGTACGTCCGCCTCGCCGATTACCTTACCGAAGAGCAACAGTATTTCCGTCTGTCCATAAGTCAACGTATTCCCCTCGATATGGTTGCTGTTATAGTTAAAGTCCACGGTAAAGCGGCGGCTCAACCGTTCCTTATCCTTATCTGAAAGCGGCTGCAAACCCTGCCACGCCACCAACGCTTTCTTGACATTAAGATACTTCATACCATTCCTCCGTCAACCATAAACGAGGCAAATATACACAAAAAGGTTGTAACAATACAACCTTTTTATAGGATATTTTAACAGAGCGTTTACCTTCAAGTATCCTTTCCTCTGAATATCTATAAAATCAAAACCGAATCAAGACCATGCGACGCAAGCATTGCTTCTATTTCACGCTTAAAGGACGACGAAGCCCCAGGATGCAAAATAACGGCATCTATCAAAATGCCTAAGGATAGTTACCTCTTTCCTGCTTACATTTGTCATATAGCGCATCAGCAGCCATTCTATAGCCATCCACCATTACCTGAAACGCAAAAGCCCCCTTGCCTTCCCACTCGAAATGACAGCGATTTCCCATTTCATCATCTCTGTCATAAACCTTAAATAAAAAATTTTCTATATTTTGCATTCTCTCATTTTTTATAATGAAACATTGAACATTGTCTAAAATCGCAAACTATAACTTTCACCATCAATAGTAATCTCCACTATCATTCGATTTAGCTTTTTATATCTAACATTAAAATACCCAAGATATTCCGTTTTCGCTGGGATGGTATGCAATTTTTTCGCTGGGATGGTATGCAATTTTATATACCCCTCGCTTATTTGTTGACGAATTTGCTCTTGACCATAGGTGAAGTTTGCAATATTTTCTTGAGCTTTTTGCCGTGCGGCATATGCCGCAGCACCATTATAACTTTGCGTTGTGCTTCTCCCATAACTTGCTATATCGGGACATTTCCAAACCTCTTTTGCGGTTTCACAAACTTTTTTATCCCCCGCTCTTATAAAT
>CAMWSI010000204.1 GCA_947176875.1 uncultured Bacteroidales bacterium | reverse complement strand
GATACGTATTGCGGTAGATATAGCCGCTATCGCCCTGATTGTCCCGCCAGAACACATCCGCGTCCAAGGGGGTCGGACGGTAATAGACGATACGGTAGTCGGCCACGGTCTGCGGATGGTCGGTTTCCGAACCGCTTATTTCGTACCAGACATCATTGGGCAAGCCGTCTCCGTTATCGTCGCGGCTCACATAGACGATACCGGGCTCGGCACTGCCGCCGGGCGTCTCGCTGTCCGCCCCGTGCCCGCCCGCATAATAGGCGTTGCCGTACAGCCGCAGATCCAAGCCTTCGCCGTTGGGAATGCGGTGGTCGAAACCCAAGACGACGTAACCGCCGTAACCGCCCAATGACAGGAGCCGGCCGTTGTGCTTGCCGGCCATCCTGTCGGTCAGAAAAGCGCAGACCGCCGCCTCGTCCAAATCCGCGAGGCTGTCTTCCGGCTCCGCCAGCATCTTGGCGTCTATAAACTGTCCCGGCGCCGGTACATAACGCCATACTTTCTGCTGATAAGGCGACGGGGCGGTTTGTGCCCGCAACTCCTCGCTGGCCAAGCCCCATAATCCCGTGGCCAACAGGCCGCCCACTGCCAAGATTCGCATCATTTTCATATTTATCCTCTTTATATTCATTCGTCGGCTTCAACCTATTTATCCGTCAGTGCAATCCGCTTATCCGTCTGCTTCTTCATCTTTATTCGTCGGATCCGACAAACGCGAACCCCTGCGGATTCATACCCGTCTCGCGCCAGAACTTCATGTGCCCGTCACGCGAGAAACAATAGACGCGCCCCGTCACGATAAAGTTCGCGGCATCGCCTATATAAACGTCTCCGCTGAACGGATCCACGCCCATGCCGTAGGGCGTACGCAACTCGGTGCCGTCCTGTATAAAATTCTCCTGTAAAACGGTTTCCGTCCGCAGGTCAAAGGTTTTTATCCAGGACGTCTTGCGGTTATAGTCGTAATTGTAGAGATAGGCCGTGTCGCCCCGCACCGTGAAATTCAAAACGGCCAAGTCGTCGAACCGCTGCACGAGTTCGTCCGTCCGCGAATCGATTCGGCGGAAGCCGTAACCCATCGGGTCGCCCGCACTCACCTCCTCGTAGTTGCCGCGCGTGCAGACATAGACGTCGCCTTCGCGGTCGGCCTCAATCGTATAAGGATTGATGGAGACGTCGATGCGCTTGATTTCCGTGAACGTGGCCACCGAAACGACGCTGACGGTGCTGTCGTAGCGCGGATAGTCCAAACCGCCCGAATTGCTGACGTAGAGTTTGCCGTTCGTGGCGCAGATGCCGTCCGGATTACGCCCTACGCGACAGAACGCTTCCACCTCCAACGTGGCCGTATCGATGCGGCAGACCGTGCCGTCGAAACAGGCCACATAGGCCTTATCTTCCCAAAACGCGATACGGCGCGGCTGACGGCCCACGCCCGCCTCGTCGTACAAAGCGAACTGACGCAGGGAACGCGCGGTAGCCGCCTCCAACACCTCCACGGTATTGGACGTGCTGACGCAGATATACAATTTGCCGCCATAACGCTTCAGTTCATTGCCCGTATCGCCGAGGCCGCGGCCGTTCACCCGCTGGAAGACATCGGGCTCCAGGCGGTCGTTCTTCAGGTCGATACACGAGAGCGTACTGTTGTTCATCGCATAAAGGCCTTCGTTGAGTACATATACCTTGGCCGTCTGCGCGGAAGTCGCCGGGGGCGTATCCGGATCTTTCTTGCTTTCCGGATCTTCACAGCCCGAAAATCCCGCCACGGCGGCCAGACACAGGACGAATCCCGCCCCGAAACGGCACGGGCGGCAAGCTGTCAACGCCCGTGAAACCGTCATCATATAGTGTTTGCTCCTATTCATCAATATCTGCATTTCAACATAATTCTGAACTGACTGCCCGGCATCGGATAATACCGGACGATTTCATAATTGGTGTTCGCCACATTGAGCCAATCCACACCGGCCTCCCACTGCCCTTTCCACATGCGCCAGCGACCGGTCAGCGACAAGTTGTGGTCGATGTAGGGCGCAAGCCGGTTCTCCGGCCGGTTCTCCGGCAGACAATAACGTGCGCCGCTCCACGTCAGCCCGTAGGAAAGGCTCAGGTAACGCCACGAAACCGTCAGCCCGCCGCTGCCCGCATGGACGGGCGTGTAGGTTATCTGACGGTTGTAGGTCGGTTCGGCCGGATCGGTCTTGTCGCGGCTCCACTGAAACGTGTAAGTGCCGTAGATCGACGTGCCGAAATCGCGCCAGACGCCCGTCTTTCCCCAGGCGGAAGCGAGTTTGAGCGAAACGTCCACGCCCGTGATGTCGGCCTTGCCCACGTTCATCATCGTCCAGCGGAACAGGTTTTTGGTCGGGAAAGCCACGATTTTGTCGGTGACCCATTGCTTATAGACGTCGGCGCCGATTTCCATCCGGAAATCCTCCGGCAGAGCGGTTGCCGACCGCGACAGGGCCGAAGCCGCCAGCACGTAACCCATGCCGAAATCCGCCATCCGCGCCTTTTCGGGCCGCAAGCCGGCATTGCCCACGCGGTCGTAATAGAGGTCGGTAAACGTCGGCATGCGGAAAATATCCTTGTAGAACAGACGGATGACCCATGCCGGGCGCCCCAACGGCATGACGCCGACCGAGACGGCCGGCGAGGCTTTGAAACGGTTTTCCGCCGCGGTCGCGCCGCCCTGCACGCCTTCCCAATAGGCCGAGTTCAGCAGATTGGCCTCCACCTCGACGTAAGGGTGACGGTATGCGCCCGCCACGTTGAGCCACAGCGAAGTACGGTGTGGATAGACGAAATTCGGCGTATTGGCGGAGAGGAACGTATAGGCGGCGTCCAAGGCCGCGCTGAAAGACCATCGCGGTGCGGAAAGCGGCTGGAACAGTGCGGCCGTTGTCGCATACACTTCCTGACGTCGGTAGCGGTCGTCCGTCCGTCCGGATTCCGTCAAAGCCTGCGGGTCGAGGAAGCGCGTATAATCGTGGGCGTAATTGAGCGCGCTTTTCTGCGAGAAGCCGCGGCCGTATTCCACCAGATGCCGCGCCTGCGCCCAAAG
>CAMWSI010000203.1 GCA_947176875.1 uncultured Bacteroidales bacterium | reverse complement strand
GTTTTCGTTTGAATGGTTTTCCGCTTGACCCGTCTGATCCGTTTGCCCCGCTTGGTGTCCGGCCTCGGTCTTATGGCCGTTCGGGTCGTAGGGCGGCAGCGGTTGCCGGTTTTTGAGCCAGGGCAGGAACATCGCGTACAGCGCGACGAACGCGCCCGACATGAAGATGGAACCATAGGGTACACCCCAGCCCGTTTGGTACATGTTCCAAAGAATCAACAGGCATTGGGCTACCGTATAGACGTGGAAGCCCGCGTATATGCGTCTGAACATGCAGATGGCGCCGGCCAACGAGGCCATATAGAGTAGGGTTTGCACCCAAAAGAAGCCGGGACCTAAGGACACGACGTGTCCGATGGCCGCTTCCATACCGGGCACGCTGGCGTAGAGTTCGGCGTAGGTGTCGCTATAAAGCAACATATCCTTGACCGTCTGTAGGTTGGCGGCCATGAACAGATAGGTGAGGGCATTGATGCCGCTCCCGATGAACGTGAGGACGCATAACAGCGTCAGGCCGGTCGGCCGTTGGGCGTTGCCCGCTTGGGGCGCCGTGTGTTGAGGGGCGGGGGGTGTGATATTAGTATCCATAAACTTGAAGCGTGTTTTTACAAATGTCAATACTGCCTTGCAGTGCCGGTTCCTGACCGACGAACGGGCTCAATATATGTTCCATTTCCGCCATCACCGACAGGCATTCGCGCATTTCCTCCGTCAGACTGTTCTGGAAGCGGGGCGGAAAACTTTCGGCATATTGCAGGCGGTGACCGTAGATTTGGCAGAGCTGTTGCGCGAGGGCCGTCGCCTGATCGAAAGCGCCGGCTTGCAGATAGGCTTCCACCTGATAGAGCATCAGCCCGTCGAACGGAATCTGTGCGTGCGGGAAGAAGTACAGGCTCTTGTCTAAAGCCGCCACGGCCGAATCGCGCTTGCCTTCGAACATCAACGCTTTGGCCAGCATGATGTATTGGTAGCGTACGGCCCGCGTATAGGCCGCGCTTTCGGGATCGATGGCCGTCTTGGGGTCGTTGAGGTTGCCCCAACGGAACCGGTTTACATAGAGGTCGTAGGTCTTGTCGGTGTTCACGCCGTTGTCGCCTATAACGCGGCGGTTCTCGTTCAGATAAGGCACCATGCGGTAAACGTTGCCCTCCAGTTGGGCCAGATTGGGCAACGGCAGCACGTTGCCCTGCGCGCCCGCGCTCATGAAGTAGAACGGGCGGCTCGCGAAATTGGAAGCCATGAGATCGAGCAAAGCGATGTCCACGCGATAGAGCGCGTCGGTCTTCTTAATCTGCCAGCCGATTTCAGGCAGGCAACGGGCGGCCTGGTCTTCGGTCAGCAGACCGTTGTCCAGCATCTTCTCTACCGGTATCGTCACCTTGACGTTGCGCGTGGGGAATACCGAAATCTTCTCTCCGTCGCGCGTCATGACCTGCGCCCGCGGGTTGTTGGCCATGTAGCGCAGGCAGGAGGCCAGTTCTATCGATTTGTTTTCGGGGCCGTTCTGCAGGTAGGCGTAGTCATTGACGCCTTGTCCGTATTGGTCGAACGAGAGCGTGAAATTCAACGGCTTGGAAGCATAGACTTGCCGGAACAACGGCTGTATGTGCCAGAAGCTGTTGGCCAACGCGCTGTTGATGATGCGCACGCTGTTCTTCACGCCTTCCACTTCCTGGCAGTACCAGACGGGGAATGTGTCGTTGTCGCCGTTGGCGATGATGACGCTTTCGTCCTCGCACGAGAGCAGCGCGTTTTTGGCAAAGTCGTAGGCGGCCGTACGGTGGCTGCGGTCGTGGTCGTCCCAGCCCTCCTTGGCCATGATACCGGGTACGGCGGCGAGACAAAGTACCCCTACGGCCACCGGTACAGCCACATGCGGTTTCTTGATCAACTTCATCAGCCATTCGCTCAGGGCCACTACTCCCAGGCCGATCCATATCGCGTAGGCGTAGAAAGAGCCGGCAAACGCATAGTCCCGTTCGCGCGGTTCGGTCGAAGGTTGGTTGAGGTAAAGCGCAATCGCGATGCCGGTCATGAAAAACAGCAGGAATACGACAAAGCAGTCGCGGCGGTGGGCGCGGTATTGGAAAATCAAGCCGGCCAAGCCCAGCAGCAACGGCAACAGATAGAATTTATTGCGGCCGTGGGTGTTCGCTAAATAGTCGGGCAGGTTGTCCTGGCCCCAAGCGCATCCTGTCCAAAAAGCCGATGCCCGAAATCCAGTTGCCGTGCAGAATGTCGCGGCTACCGTCTTCGTTGAAGCCCAAACCTTGGATGTTGTTCTGCCGTCCCGCGAAATTCCACATGAAGTAGCGGAAATACATCCAGTTGAGTTGGTAGCGTACCATGAAACGGATATTTTCGCCCATCGTCGGTTTGGGCGTGCCGTTTTCAGCCGTTGTGCCACTCCATAACTTATAGTATTTTACATGGTTGCGCCCACCGCTGTCGCTGTTCGAATACATGCGCGGAAACAGCCCGCAGTGCGCGGGGTCATACACGTATTGAACGTTCGTACCGACCTTGTCGTAGCGTTTGGTTTCGGTATTGCGGACATATTTGGGCGAGACCTCCTTGATGTCGATGATGCGGGCGTTGTAGTATTGACCGTAAAACAGCGGGCGGCTGCCGTACTGTTCGCGGTTCAGGTAGGCGAGCAGGCTCAGCGCGTCTTTCGGTTCGTTCTCGTTGAGCGGCACGTTGGCGTTGGAACGGATGACGAGCGTCAGGAAGGTCGAGTAGCCGATAAGCAGGAAAGAGAGGCAGAGCAAAGACGTATGCAGCAGCACCTTGTTGCGGCGATAGGCATAGAACAGGCCGCCGATAAGGCCGCCCGCCAGCGCGAGAAAGTAAAATACGGTGCCGGAATGGAACGGCAGCCGCAGCACGTTCACGAAAAACAGTTCGAAATAGCCGGCCAGTTTGACCGTCCAAGGCACGATGCCCCACAGGATGCCGGCCAATAAAATCACCGAGAGCAGCATCGAATACCAAAATCCTTTGCGCGAGGGCTGGAATTTCTTGTAATAGACGATGAACACGCAGGCCGGGATGACGAGCAGGTTCAAGAGGGGCAC
>CAMWSI010000202.1 GCA_947176875.1 uncultured Bacteroidales bacterium | reverse complement strand
TGTGGGGGGCTCGGAGTTGTGTATAAGACACAGCGCGTAAACCAGCACCTTGAAAACAAGTCTTTGGTCCTCGGGGGGGCGGGGGCCCACCACCCCCACTCACATCGACCTGCATCTGCCGCACGAGTCGCTGATTGTACTGACCGGTTTGAGCGGCAGCGGCAAGTCTTCATTGGCGTTCGACACGATTTACGCCGAGGGGCAGAGACGCTATATGGAAACGTTCTCGGCCTACGCCCGCCAGTTCATCGGCAATCTGGAACGACCCGACGTGGATAAAATCGACGGCCTTAGCCCCGTCATCGCGATAGAACAGAAAACGACGAACAAGAATCCGCGTTCGACGGTAGGCACGATTACCGAAATTTACGATTTCCTCCGCCTGCTTTACGCACGTACGGGCGAAGCCTATTCCTACGTGACCGGCGAAAAAATGGTCAAATACACGGAAGACCAGATATTGCAACTGCTGACCGAAAAATACGCGGGACGCGACATCCTGATGCTTTCGCCCTTGGTAAACGGCCGCAAGGGACACTATCGCGAACTATTCGAATCCGTCCGCAAACAAGGGTTTCTCAAAGTGCGTGTGGACGGCGAACTGACCGACCTGACGTTCGGCATGCACCTGGACCGCTACAAGGTACACGACATCGAACTGGTCATAGACCGCGTCACACCCTCCGAAAAAACGGGAAAACGTCTCAAAATAAGTGTGCAGACGGCCTTGAAGCAAGGTAAAGGCTCGCTCCTCATCTACGATTCCGAAGACCGGAAGGCCGTCCATTACAGCAAAAACCTCATGTGTCCGACTTCCGGCATCTCGTATCCCGAACCGGAGCCGAATACGTTTTCCTTCAATTCGCCTTACGGTGCCTGTCCGCACTGCAAGGGGCTGGGCATCGAATGGCAACCCGATGCCGACCGCTTGATTCCGGATCCGACGAAAAGCCTGAAACAAGGGGCCATCCGCCTCATCAGCGACAACGAAGAGGCCTCCTGGAAAGGCGAGCATCTTGGCATGGATTGGATTAAATCCGAACTGCGCTTGATTGTCAAACAGTTCAAATTGAGCGAAGACCAGCCGCTCAACACCTGGCCCAAAGAAGCCTTGGACCTGTTGATTTACGGCAGTCCCGCTTGGCGGGACCGATGGCAGGAAACGGAGCGTGAAGCCGGCGAGGCGGAGGATGCGGCCGCCCTCTCTGAAAAGAACGGCAACGCCAGACCTAAATCCGGCGCGGACGCCGAAATCAAAGGACTGTTCTGGTATCTCTCGCAATTGGCGCAGAACGGCAATATCCCGACCCTGCAACGCTGGGCGGAACAATTCATGACGAAAAAAATCTGCCGGCACTGCGGCGGCACGCGCCTGCAACCCGTGGCATTGCACTACCGCATAGACGGCCGGAACATCGCCGAACTCGCCGCCATGAGCCTGGAAGAGTTGGCGGAATGGACGGAACGGGTCGAAACCAGACTTGCCCCCTGGCAACAGCAAATCGGACATGAAATCCTGCGGGAAATCAACCACCGCATCCGTTTCCTGTTGGACGTGGGCATCGGCTACCTTAGCCTCAACCGCGAATCGACGGGACTTTCCGGCGGCGAAAGCCAACGCATCCGCCTGGCGACCCAAATCGGTTCCCATCTTGTCAATGTGCTGTATATCCTGGACGAACCGAGCATAGGCCTGCACCAACGCGACAATCTCAAACTGATCCGGTCGTTGCAGAAACTGCGCGACATGGGCAACACGGTTTTAGTCGTGGAACACGACGAAGAAATGATGCGGGCCGCCGATTATATCGTGGACATAGGTCCCGGTGCCGGCGTAAAGGGCGGGAAAATCATGGCGCAGGGCAGACTGCCGGAATTCCTGGCACAGGATTCGGTAACGGCCGACTATCTCAACGGCAAACGCCGAATAGAAATCCCGGCACGAAGACGGCCCGGCAGCGGGGCATTCATCGAACTGACCGATGCCTCGGGCCACAACCTTAAAAACGTAAACTTCCGCCTGCCGCTACAGACATTCACGTGCATCACGGGCGTTTCGGGCAGCGGAAAATCCTCGCTCGTGAGCCAGACGCTGTTGCCCGTACTGAGCCGGCATTTCTACCGCTCTTCCGTCCAGCCCCTCCCCTACGGCGAAATCCACGGCTTGGAACATA
Source organism: uncultured Bacteroidales bacterium (assembly GCA_947176875.1). Lineage (GTDB taxonomy): Bacteria > Bacteroidota > Bacteroidia > Bacteroidales > P3 > CAMXAS01. Next base: position 923 of record CAMWSI010000202.1, on the reverse strand, counting down.
TCGACAAAGTGATAGAGGTGGATCAATCGCCCATCGGCCGTACGCCGCGTTCCAATCCGGCGACTTACATCGGCGTATTCGAAGATATCCGCAAACTGTTCGCCAGCCTGCCCGAAGCCAAGATTCGCGGTTACAAGGCCGGCCGGTTCTCGTTCAATATCAGGGGCGGCCGCTGCGAACGATGCGGCGGGGCGGGTGTAGAGACCATCGAAATGAACTTTCTGCCGGACGTTTATGTAACCTGTGAGGAATGTCACGGCAAACGCTACAACCGCGAAACGCTGGAAATCCGCTATAAGGGTAAGTCCATCAACGACGTGCTGAACATGAGTATCGCTCAGGCCGTGGATTTTTTCGGGAACATCCCGCAAATCCTCGCTAAAATAAAGGCCTTGGATGAAGTGGGACTGGGCTACGTCGCGTTGGGACAACCCTCCACGACACTGTCCGGCGGTGAGGCGCAGCGCATCAAATTAGCGGCCGAACTGGCCCGCAAGAGTACGGGAAAAACGCTGTATGTCTTAGACGAACCGACCACCGGCCTGCATTTCGAAGACATACGCGCCCTGCTCCTTGTTCTGCAACGGCTCGTGGACCAAGGCAACACCGTATTGGTTGTGGAACACAACCTCGATGTCGTCAAATGCGCCGACCACATCATCGACATAGGCCCCGAAGGCGGACGCGACGGCGGGCAAATCATCGCCGAAGGCCGTCCCGAAGATATCGTCAAAATCAAAAAGAGTCATACCGGCCGTTATTTAGCGCCGCTATTGAAAATATAATCAGCCATGAACACGAAAATCCGCATCCGTTGCGAAAACACGAATCTCAGCAAGGAATATCCCAGAGGGGTTACGCTGAAAGAAATCGCCGAAGATCAGCAAATCCAACTACAGGACGATATTCTTGGCGCGACGGTC
>CAMWSI010000201.1 GCA_947176875.1 uncultured Bacteroidales bacterium | reverse complement strand
CCTTAAATTATTATATAATGGCGAAAATATCGCTTTCACGCATAATCAGGTAATCCTTGCCGTCAATTGACAGTTCATTGCCCGAATATTTGCCGTAAAGCACTTTGTCGCCTTCCTTGACGGTCATAGGTTCGTCTTTCTTACCTGCGCCGACGGCTACGACAATGCCTTTCTGCGGTTTTTCCTTGGCGGTGTCGGGGATGATGATGCCCCCCGTGGTTTTCTGTTCTGCTTCCATCGGCTCAACGACCACGCGGTCGGCCAGCGGTTTGATTTTTACTTTGCTCATGATGATTATGTTTTTATAATTTCTTCGCTCGTATGACGGCGTTCATGCCATATACGTTATATGGCGGTAAAAAGGTTTAGCAGAAAGCGTGCCATAAATTAAAGGCTGACATTTTTGCAGGGGTATGCGTGGTGTACGGCCATTTCAAGCGTTGGGGCGGCCTTCGCCCTCGGGATACCGTCGTATGGTTCGTTGCCATACCAAGGAATAGCGGTTTTGCGGTCTGTCATCGCTTGGGTGATCAAATTTGTTTCCGAAATAATTTAGAATTATCTTAGCGTCCGTCAAAAAAGAAGAGTGCAACATGAAAGAAAAACTGACAATCGCATTGGTAGCGCACGACCACCGTAAGGCCGATATGGTCGATTGGGTCAAATTCAATGCGGCGTATCTGTCTAAGCATCATTTGGTCTGTACGGGGACGACGGGCAAGTTGATCAAGGCGGCGTTCGACGAAGCCGGCATTAAGGCGGAGATAGAATGCATGCATTCGGGCCCCATGGGGGGCGACGCGGAGATTGCGGCCAAGGTGGTGCGCTCCGAAATAGATCTGGCGGTGTTTTTGATCGATGATTTGAACGCGCAGCCGCATGAGGCTGACATACAGATGTTGTTGCGGCAGTGCCGATTGCATAATGTGCCGATTGCCTGCAATCGGATCAGTGCCGACCTGATTCTTTCGAGCAGGCTTTGGAACGATCCGGATTACGAACCGATAGCGCAGAGTTATATACGCTTCGAGCGCAAGTAAAATCTTTGCAGGACGTTAAGACATATTATCTATGAACAGGATGATTGCCGGAATAGGGGCGGGGGTGGTCAGCCTCACGGTAGGGCTTTTCGCCGTGTGCCTGCTGTTGGATTTCGCCTTCGGCGCCTATGTCGTCTGTATGATACTGCCCATCGGCTATGCGATGATGGTGGCGGGCTTTCAGCACGAGTGCGCGGCCGACCGGAAGGTGGCGGCGAATGTCGGCTTGCTGTTCGCGGCCGTCTATGCCGTCTTGGTTTCGCTCGTGTATTTCGCGCAGACGACGTTGCGGTTCGATACGTTGTCGGCACAGGCGGCGCGGATTTTGGATTTCCAAAAGGGCGGTTTGCTGTTTAATTACGATTTGTTGGGCTACGGCATGATGGCGCTATCGACGTTCTTCACCGGCCTGTCCTTGAAGCCGGCTCGTCGGGCGGATAAATGGCTGAAAGCGCTACTGATGATACACGGCCTCTTTTTCTTCAGCTGTTTCCTGCTGCCGATGACGGGACTTTGGGACGGCATGGCCGACGGGGCGGGCAAGGCCGGCACGGTGGCTTTGCTGTGCTGGTGCCTGTATTTCCTGCCGATAGGCCTGCTCTCGTGCCGGCATTTCAAGAAGTAAACGATATGCGGATAGCGTCGAATGCGTTGGCGGATGTGCGCCGGTTTTACTTGGCGGAACTGAAGGGGCTTTATCCGGCGGAGGAGGCCGGTGCTTTGTTCGATTGGGCGGCCGAGGAAATCCTGGGCGAGCCGCGGGCCGTCTTTCGCGCGCAAGCCGACCGCCGCGTGAGTGAGAGCGAACTGTTGCGGTTTTTCGAAGCGGCTAAACGCTTGCGCAAGGGCGAGCCGGTGCAGTATGTGTTCGGCCGCGCCTATTTCGACGATATGGTTTTGGAAGTCTCTCCGGCGGTGTTGATTCCGCGTCCGGAAACGGAACAGTTGGTGTCGCTCGTGGCGGAGGAGGCCAAGGCGGTGCAAACCCGTCTGACGGCCGGCGGCGGGCGGTTGCGCGTTTGGGATGCCTGCACGGGCAGCGGCTGCATCGCGCTCGCGCTCTACCGGCGGCTGAACGGCCAGGCCGAGGTGTTGGGCAGTGATGTTTCGGACGAAGCCTTGGTCGTGGCGCGCCGCAACGCCGGGGCTTGGGGAATGCCTGCCGCCGCGCCTTTGCGTTTTATCCGTCACGACCTTTTGGCCGATGCGCCGCTTGCCGGGCCGTGGCATGTCATCGTCAGCAATCCGCCCTATGTGCGGGAGAGCGAGAAAGCCCTGATGCGCGGCAATGTGCTGCATTATGAACCTGCTTCCGCCCTGTTCGTGCCGGATGCCGACCCGTTACGGTTTTACGAAACCTTGGGACGCATCGCCCGCAACACCTTGGCCGAAGACGGTGTGCTGTGGGCGGAAATCAACGAGGCCTTGCCCGATGAACTGACGGCGCTTTATCGCGGTTTAGGTTTTTCGGCGGTCGAGATACGACGGGATTTCCGCGATAAGCCCCGTTTCGTACGCGTACGGCGGTAATGTCAAATAAAATCCTTACCTTTACACCCATGTTAGCGATTGTAGATAGCGGTTCCACTAAGACGGATTGGTATTTCATTGGTACCGGAAACCGTTTCGGCGAAGACGAGATTCATTTGACGACGCGGGGGCTCAACCCTTATTTCGTGCAAGTCGAAGAAGTCCGGCTTTGTCTGGAAAAGGAAATCTATCCGTTCATCGACAACAAGCAGGTTTCCCATGTGTATTTTTTTGGATCCGGTTGTGCCGACGAATACAAGAAGATGACGCTTTATACGCCTTTGGAAGATTTTTTTGCGGAGGCGGAAGTTGCTGTGGACAGCGATCTGATGGGGGCGGCTGTAGCGTTGTTCGGCCGTGAACCCGGCATAGCGGGTATATTGGGGACGGGGGCGAGTGTTTGCCGTTATGACGGCACGCGGATTGTGGAACGGCAACCCTCTTTGGGCTATATCCTGTCTCTTATACACAAATCCCAGCCCACCAGACCGTACTAGATATCGTATGCCGTCTTCTGCTTGAAAAAAA
>CAMWSI010000200.1 GCA_947176875.1 uncultured Bacteroidales bacterium | reverse complement strand
GTCTTACGCCGTCAATGATGGAACGCCGGTAGTGGAAAAAAACGGGACGTTGGCTCCTTGCGAAACCCGGATGTTCTATTTCGAGCAGACGGCCGATTTTTCGGAGGAAGGTATTGCTTATGCCGTGTCGGTTTCGGTAACCGTATTGGAAAGTGACGGAGAGCGGGAAGATCAGTTGGGTAATAATACGAAAATCGGCAGCGTCACGCATTTCCTTCCGCTCGAGTCATTCCCGTTCGTTGTCAATACGGAACATGAAGCAGACTTGGAACAATTGGGTTACGACCCCCTGATATGGGTCTATGATGAAGAGTATGGCGAATTGCATGCGATGGATACCATGCCGTTGATGACGCGCTGTATGGTATTGGAAGCGAATCAAAAATATCGTTTTACGCTCGATTATCTGGCCGGTATGGCTTATTGGGGATTGTTTGCGATGCCCGAAGATTTCGATGTGGTTTATGGCCAGGCCGGAACACCGGTGGCGACATGGCAGGTGTTGAAATCGTATAAGAATGTCTATACGAACGAAGCCTTGGCTTACGATGAGATTTGGTTTACGAATAAGGAAATCGGTCATTATAGTTTTGCCATTGTGCCGAAAATCAGTCAATACGGTAGTTATAACGGCTCTTTGTATGTTGCCGGAATCGGAGTGGAAAAAGTGGCGGCGCATGATGTGAAAATAGCCGGTTATTTACCTTCCATAGGTGCGAAAACACCGGCGGTTCATGCTGTGGCACCGCGATTTGAGGTGGCGGTTGCGAATCGCGGTTCGGACGATGAGGACGATGTGAAAGTGAAAGTCGGCAATGGGGAAACCGAGGTCGGTTTGTCTCAGGGGCAGACGGTAAAAAGTGGCGATACCGCCTATTATGTGTTTACGGGGCGAATGGCGGAACCTGCGGTCGGTGACGAGGTAACGTTGACATTCGAAGCGGTCATGCCTTCTGAGGATGCCGAAAAAGAGAACAATACCGGCGAATGGTCGTTTACGGCAACGGACGAACTCTATGCGTTCGATGAGGCGTTGCCTGGTTATTATGACGGCATCGGTACGCAGAAGTTTATTCTTGGACAGATTTTTACATTGGCGGTAACCGATACGCTGACCGCTATGCAGTTCGGGTGGTATGACTTGTCGAAAGTTTATAACCAGGACTTTCCCGTAGGATTGGAGATTTATCCGCTGGATGAAGCGGGAAAAATGGGTAATAGTCTGTTGGTTTATGAATTCGTACGTATGCTGGAAGGCGGTGTGCAGGAGGTGGAGATTCCGGCGCGGGTATTGCCGGCCGGTCGTTATTTCATAGCTTTGCGCCAATTGTCCGACAATAACATGGCATTGGGATTCGACGATAATCCCGCCGGTGTCTTTTATGCGCTGTTGAACGACCGTCTGGAACCGATGGGCGGCTATGGGTATATTGCCATGCGGGCGGTGTTCGGCAAGGCGGCGAAAGTCGTGGAACGGGATATAGCGTTGCTTGCGATGGAAAAACCCAGGGCGAAAGGGGTGTTTGCCGCCAATGAGCCGGTGGAAGTGACCTATCGGAACAACGGCTTGGAAGTCATGGAGGTGGAATTCAAGTGTACGGTGGATGGAAAAGCGTTGGCTACTCAAAAAGTGACGGTGTCCGGTTACGGTATGGGGGTGGTGGCTTTTGCCGCCGACCTGTCGGCCGTTGGAAAGCACGATATCTTGGTGGAAGTTTCGGCGGAAGGGGATGAGGCGCAGGACAACAATACGCTTAAGGCCACGGTGGAATGCTTGGATATGGATCCGTATGTCATGGATTTCGAGTTGAGCGAAGATTTCGCCATAGAAAATTTGGTGCCTTGGAAGGTCGTGGACAACGATGGCGGGAATACATACGGCTTCAGCAGTGCGGAATGGCCGAACGTTTACATGCCTCAGGCTTTTATCGCGTTCAATCCGGAGGAGACAGGAGTAGGTCATTTGATAGAAACGTATAATGGCGACCGTCTGGGTTGTGTTTTCGCTTCCGTGGACGTACAGAACGACGATTGGTTGATTTCGCCCCGGCTCCGGCTGCCGGACGAGGGCGCGGAAGTACGTTTTTGGGTAAAGTCGCTGATGATCAGTGCGGAGGAAACCTATACGGAGGAGTATAATGTTTTGGTTTCAACGACTACGGACCATTTGGAAGATTTTGTGCCGGTCGGCCCGACCCGTCAGGCGCCTGACGAATGGACGGAGACGGTTGTGGATTTGTCGGTCTATAACGGCAAGGACGTTTATGTGGCCATTCAATGTGTGTCGGACGACCAGTTCGTATTCATGATAGATGATATCCGGGTATCCAATCCGCTTGGTTTGACGCAGAAAGAGGAGTTGTCGGCTTATGTGAAGTCTTATCCGAACCCGGTGGCGGATCAATGGACGGTAACGGCTTATGGTTTGAATATCGAGTTTGTCGAAATCAGCAATATGATGGGCGAGACGGTTTATCGTTCGTCGAAAAAACTTAAGACGGAGACCCATCGTGTGAATGTATCCGGTTTTACGCCGGGGCTGTATGTGGCGCGTGTTCATACAAGTGTCGGAATTCAGGCCGTCAAGTTTATGGTGCTGTAAAACGGAAAGAGGCGCCGGTATGCGACAGACGTATCGGGGAGGCGGTCACGCCGGCCGCTTCCCCCGATGCGGTTTCCCGCACCATTCCGGAATCTCTTGACGGGAAGTGTCGGATTAACGGCAAATGAACGAATAAACAGTTTTGACACGATAAATCATTTATACACCCAAACAAATTTTTATGAAAAAATCAGTGCTGACTTTAGTGGTATTGCTGGGAATGGGCGGTCTGGCCATGAGCCAAACGCATACGAAGCAAGCAAAAAACAAATCGGTCGAATCAGTCGCGGAAACATTGCGGCTCCGAAGTACGGCGAAAGAGGAAATGCAGGTGAAAACGCTTTCCGAACGCTTCAAACGAATATGTATCGGTCATCACGCCGCCGCTCTGGAAAAGCCGGCATCGGCCGTATCGGAGAATCCTGTGTATGAGGAGGCGGTTTCGGTGCCGGCTACGGTTGCCGCAGCGGGAGACGGAACGCTGCCGTTCGTATGTCGGTTCGATTATGCC
>CAMWSI010000199.1 GCA_947176875.1 uncultured Bacteroidales bacterium | reverse complement strand
TAAAGTACGTGACTGAGCCCGAATCCCGATAATAACGCAGCAGATTGGCCTTTATAGCCACCGAAACGGAGGTGCGCCAGAGAGGTCAAGATGCAAGGCATTGAGGGTGAGGACGAAGGAGCGTACTAAAGTACGTGACTGAGCCCGAATCCCGATAATAACGCAGCAGATTGGCCTTTATGGCACACCGAAACGGATATGCACGAACTTGGAATAGTATTCTACATCATCAAGGAAGTCAAGGCCGTGGCCGAGGAGAACCGCGTGGGCCGCGTGGCCAAGGTGGTGATGAACATCGGGGAGGTCTCGACTGTGGTGCCGGACTATCTGACGGACTGTTGGCGGTGGGCGGCGGACAAGGAAGACCTGCTGCGCGGTTGCGAGTTACAGGTCATCACGACCGAGGCCGTGACCCTATGCAAGGCCTGCGGCAAGGAATACGCCACGGTGGCGCACGGCCGCACCTGCCCGTTCTGCCAAAGCGAAGACACGGTGTTGCTCCGCGGCAACGAAGTGGAGATTAAAGAGATAGAAGCCGAATAAAGCCTTGGCGGCTTGCTACGGGCGCAAGGCCGTCCGGTGGCCGAGGCCGAAAACCGACAGACTTAACGAATAAAAACTTTATAAATATGTGCTGTTTTTTAGTCCCCCTCGCGCAGGCGGCCGCCACGACCGCCTACCGTAAACGCCACGCAGAGGCCGTACGGGCCTCCCGTTCCGTCAAACACGAAATTCCGGCTTTGGAAAAGATGCTTTGGGGAGGCTCGGTCATGCTCATCGTCGATCATATCGTCAACGGAGAGCTGATATGGCGGTTTCCGTTCTTCACGGCCTTAGCCACCGAAGGGGGCGCCGGAGTATTCCTGCACGAACTCGTCAGCGTGGGCTTGCCGATGTCCGCCGCCCTCACGCTCGTATGGTCGGTCTATGCGTTGCTCAAGACGCGGAGAAAAAGCGCCTTAGCCTAAGCCGGCCGATTCCGGTCCGGTTCCCGCGAGCATAGGATCATGCTTCGCCTGTCAAGTGGGCGGCGGCTCAGCATTTGAGTAAACGCCATTGCGTTCGCCTTGCCCCACTTGCCCCCCCGTAAAACTGGCGTCGAGGCTTCCGAAGCGCAGACCATGACGTCGGCCGAAGCGTTGGGTCACCCGTAGGGAAAACCGAAACAGCCCCATAAACGATTACGTAACTTCGTGTTATGAAACCTCGCGCCGCCCGAGATACTTCGGACGGCACGCAAAGCCAAACGCATCCCATGCAATTCCATTCTTACGGAAACAAGGCGGCGCCCAGCCTGATGCTCCTGCCCGGCTTAGGGGTATCCTACGAGATTTTCCTGCCGTTGATTGAATTGTTGCGGTCAGATTTCCATATCATTGCCGTGGAAGTCGATGGGTTTATGCTTGGGACGTATGCCCGCTTCACAAGTATCGACGACCAGGCGGCACAGGCGAACGGTTACGTGAAAGCGCAACTGGGCGGGCTCCTTGATTGCGCTTACGGCCTGTCTATGGGCGGTAAAATCCTGTCGCGGATGATGGAGCGGGCCGAAATCGCCATCGACCACGCCATTCTCGACGGCGCCCCCTTTGCTGCCGTTGCCCCGATGGCTGAACGGACCGCTCCGGCACTACCAGTGTCTGAACGTATGGACGTGTTACCATTGGAACGGATTCTGGAAGCGCCTGTTCCATGCCCATTACTTCGACGTTCTGCTGGACGAGTGCCGGAAAGTGTGGCCTTACGGTAAAGGTCAGGCCGTGCTGGACGGGTACAAAGACATTTATTCCCATAAACTGGGCTCCATCAAAGGCTCAGACCTACACTTCTGGTACGGCGCCAAAGAGGCTTTCGTAGCCCGGCCTCAGGCGCGACACCTCTTGCAACTTCAGCCAGACGCCCATATCGAAGTCTTCAGAGGGCTGAACCACGGCCAGTTATTGATTGACCGACCGGATGAAGTGGCAAAGAGAATCCGTGGGATGAATCGTCTTTCGGGACATGAACCACGGCCTACCGCTGATTGACCGGCCAGAAGGAAGTGGCATTGAGAATCCGTGACATGAATCGTCTTTCGGGACATGAATCACGGCCAACCGTTGATTGACCGACCGGATGAAGTGACATTGAGAATCAGATTGATGAACCAAGTAAAACCCCACCCCATGCTCGCATACACCTATATCGAAAAAGGCAAATTCGCGCTGACGGAGAAGCCGAAGCCCGTTATTTTGGAGGCGCAGGACGCCATTGTGCGCGTCACGCTCTGCAGCATCTGCGCAAGCGACCTGCACATCAAGCACGGCAGCGTGCCGCGCGCCGTGAGGGGCGTGACCGTCGGCCACGAAATGGTGGGCGTGGTGGAAGCCGTCGGGCCGGAGGTCACCGCCGTAAAGCCCGGCGACCGCGTGACCGTCAACGTGGAGACGTTCTGCGGCGAATGCTTCTTTTGCCGGCACGGCTACGTGAACAACTGCATTTCGCCCCAGGGCGGCTGGGCCTTGGGCTGCCGCATTGACGGCGGACAGGCCGAATACGTGCGCGTGCCGCTGGCCAACCAGGGGCTGAACCGCATTCCCGACACGGTGAGCGACGAACAGGCACTGTTTGTGGGCGACATACTCGCCACCGGCTATTGGGCCGCACGCATCTCCGACATCACGCCCGACGACACCGTGCTCATCCTCGGCGCCGGCCCCACGGGCCTCTGCACGCTGCTGTGCGTCCGGCTGCGGGCGCCCAAGCGCATCATCGTCTGCGAGCGAGACGAGGCGCGCCGCGCGTTTGTGAGCGCGCATTACCCCGAGGTGCTGCTGACCACACCCGAAGACTGCCGGGCCTTTGTGGCCCAACACAGCGACCACGGCGGCGCGGATGTGGTTTTGGAAGTGGCCGGCGGCGAAGATACTTTTACCCTCGCGTGGCAATGCGCGCGGCCGAACGCCATCGTGACCGTCGTGGCGCTGTACGACCGCCCGCAGCTGCTCCCCCTGCCGGACATGTACGGTAAAAACCTGACGTTCAAGACCGGCGGCGTAGATGGCTGCGACTGCGCCGAGATTCTGCGCCTGATTGAAGCGAGCCACCTCGACACCACTCCCCTCATCACCCACCGCTTCCCCCTCTCC
>CAMWSI010000198.1 GCA_947176875.1 uncultured Bacteroidales bacterium | reverse complement strand
GGGTACCCGAAGGCACAACGGTTTTCGAGACCGCCCCGATCGACCACTCCGGCATCTTTCCGAACGTTAAAACAGTTTCAGACTGTACAATCTGGCCTACATTAACGGAGTGCAAAGGTACGAAAAAAAAGGAAAAAGCAAAATGGCCGTTAAGTCATGGGAATGTGTTTGCCACGTCGCTCGCCTTTCGCTATCTTGACGCTGACGCGTGAAGATAGGAGGCGGCTCGGACGTGGCGGTTTGTCGTCACGCTCGGAAATACGCATCGCTTCACAGTGTTCGCGATGCGTCGCCTTTGTCAGCCTTAAGCGTTTGAAAGACAATTCTTGCAAACGCTTAAGGCTTCCGTCGGACGCGGCTATATAGCCGCTTATTTCCTCGCATTTTGTCTATTTGCCACGTCGCTTGCCTTTCGCTATCTTTGCAGTTCAATTTAGGTTCCTATGAAAGAATTTCAGTTTTGGGCGCGTTTGCGTTCCCTGTGGCAGGCGGAAGCCAAAAATATGGTGGCCATTATCTTGGGGATAGCGATTTATGCCATCGGTTTCACGATTTTCATCTTGCCGCACCATGTGGTCATCGGCGGCATGGCCGGTTTGGGAACCCTGGTCTTTTACGCGACCTCAGGCCTTGTTCCGGTGGCTGCTACGATGTACGGCACCAATATCATATTGTTGGCTTTAAGTTATAAATACTTGGGCAAGGGCTTTGTGTTCAGAACCATCTTCGGCATGACGGTCTCGTCCGTATTCATCGGCAGTTTGGAAGGCTATTTCACGACCCATCCGCCCTTGGTGGCCGACGCCACACTGAGCGTGTTGCTGGGAGCGATGTTGTTGGGGGTGGCCATAGGTATCTATTACAGCCATCACGGCACGACCGGCGGTACGGACATTGTGGCGGCCGTTATGTCCAAGCTCAGCAATGTGAGCGTGGGGCGTGTCATGATGATCGTCGATATGTCGATTGTGGCCTGCTCATTCTTTCTGCCGTTCGACGGCGATATGGAGGCACGCGTGCAGGCCCGGACGCAGACCATCTTGTACGGTTGGATCGCCATTTTCCTATACTCCTATATTACGGATAAATTTCTCAACGAGGACCGGCAGACGGTGCAATTTATCATTCTTTCCGACAATTGGGCGCAGATCGCCTACCGGATTACGCACGAGGCCAAGCGAGGGGTCACCACGTTGGATGGGGCCGGTTATTGGACGGGCATGGGGCGTAAGATACTGCTGGTGTGGTGCCGCAAGCCGGATACATATCAGATTTATCAAATTGTCGAAGAAGAAGATCCGGCGGCCTATATTACGACCTCTTTCGTCCGGAGTGTCTATGGCAACGGTTTCGATACGTTGCGCATCAAGGATAAAAAACGGAAGTAGGTCGATGAAACGGCTAATCGGTCTGTGGGGGGTGTGGCTTGTTTGCGGTTGGCAATTGGCCGTCGGGTCAGGCCGGCCGCCGGAGCGGGACACCGTCAGATTACCTGTCTGGCCGGTCGAACGGCATGCCCTTTCGGTCTGGGCGGGCAATATATCCGTCAAGGAAGGGTTCAATTACGGGTTGGTTTTCAACGGACCGCAACTGAATTTACGCTATGCGTTGCATTGGACGGCCGGTCGTTTCGACTTTTCTTATAATCCAGAATTGGCGGTCGGCGTTCCGTTGAGCCGGGGCATGGCGGCCGTCAATCTACAGATTACGCCGGTCGAACTGGCGCTTCAGGCGGCGGTCTTTCAGACCGACCGGCACCGGTTGCAGGTAGGGGGCGATGTGGCGGCGCGTTACCGTTATCAGGTCTATCCCGATTTGCAGAACGCGCATCTGTTCTGGTTCGGCGAAATCGGACTTTCGTTGCGTCTGCGCTATACGTACCGTTGGCATGGCGGCTCCTTGTGCCTGCGCTGGAGTAATTCGTTGTTGGGCTTCGTATCGCATACGTCCGTCAATCCACCCTATTTCTATTCGCTCAAGCTGGCCGATTTCGTCGTACAGCCGCACCGGCATCTGCAATTCGGCAGTTTTAACCGCTACGACCGCACGGCCGTTCAGATAGAATACGCGCCGGCGGCTTTGGCGCGGCATAGCTTCGGCATAGGCTTGGCCTATACGGGCTATTGCGGTGAAGTGCGTTATCAAACCTTAAACACTTATCTGTCATGGCGAAAAACGTTTTAAGCCGAGCTTTGACGATAGGTTTGGTCTGCGTGCTGTTGCAGGCCTGTCTGAGGGAAGATGCGCTTAAAGAGCCGTTCACGACCTTTGCGCCGCCGGACCTCCAAGACGGTTGGCTGGTTTCCTCGCCCGAATCCGAGGGCATGGACAGCACGGCCTTGACGGCGGTCTATTGCGATTTCCACGCGCGGCGCGACTTATGGCAGGTGCGCAGTCTGTTGGTGTTCCGCCACGGCCGGCTCGTGGCCGAGAGTTATACGAAAGATACGGCCGACCGTACCCGTCCGACGGCCGTTTGGTCGTGTACCAAGCAGGTCATGGCCTTATTGACGGGCATGGCGTTGGAACAAGGCGTGATAGCGGATACAGCCGATGAGATAGGTCTTTATCTGCCGTCGTCGGTGGCTGCGCATCCCGACAAGGCCGCCATCCGAATCGCCGACTTGCTGACGATGCGTTCCGGCATCGGTTTTGAGAACGGTGGCCTGAACGGCGGTTCGAATAAATTATTGAAACAGATCCCGGACAACAGCCTCGATTTTGTCCTGGGGCTGCCGCTTAAGCAAGAACCGGGGGCGGTTTTTCATTACAGCGACGGCGACCCGCAGATTCTGTCGGCCGCATTGCAGGCGCAGACAGGTAAGAGTGTCCGCGATTGGGCGCGCGAAATCTTGTTTGAACCGTTGGGGTTGCGGCATTACGATTGGATTGCGTATCGCGACGGCTTGACGATGGGCGCGTTCGGCATATCCGCCACGCCGAGGGATATGGCCCGGTTCGGGCAGTTGGTGGCCGACGGCGGACTTTGGCAGGGCCGGCGGCTCGTGCCGGCCGATTGGATAGCCGACATGACGGCGCCCAAGGCAGGGGCGCGGGAAACGGCCTATCCGGGGCTTTGGGGCGGGGAGTATTGGTGGAGAGACGCGGCGCGCGGGGTGGTTTTTATGTACGGGG
>CAMWSI010000197.1 GCA_947176875.1 uncultured Bacteroidales bacterium | reverse complement strand
TCATCGATTTGATGGGCGTACGAAATGAAATGGAAGAGCGGGAAATAGAAAACTATCTTGACACACATGTTTCCCGCTTCCTTTTGGAATTAGGAAAAGGATTTACTTTTTATGGAAGACAGGTGCAACTGAATATCGGAAATGAGAGTTTTTATGTGGATTTGCTTTTCTATCATGTGCGTTTACATAGTTATGTCGTAGTAGAATTGAAAGCCTCTAAATTCAAACCGGAACACGTGGGACAACTCAAGTTTTATGTGTCAGCGGTAGATCAGCAGTTTCGTTCCGAAAGGGATAATCCAACTATCGGGTTGTTGGTGTGTAAAGAAAAAAACGATATTGTAGCCGAGTATTCCTTGCGGGGTATTGAAACACCTATCGGGATTTCTTCTATGAAAATTTACAATCAATTGATGGCGGATTTCAAAAGTATGTTGCCCACCATAGAGGAAATAGAAAAGGAATTAGGCAACGATTAAAATCGTTGTCACATTATTAAGCCTTATCCACGCGATAGACTTTGTCGCCCTTGCGTACGGGTTCGCTCACGGGAATGGAGCACGACTCGCCCTTGCGCGTTGTCTGCACCGGCACCAAATCCACGCGGATTTCCGGTACCGTGGCCTCGTAGGCGCCCGTGCGCGGGCCGATAATGGTCAACTCGTCGCCCACCGAAAATTCGCCGGCCTCCACCTTGATTTCCGCCACTTGCAGGCGGCTGAAATAATTGGCTACCAAGCCGACGTAAGTTTTCTTGCGGTCGGCCGACGAACCGTAGCGCGTGCTCCATTCGCCCGTCTTCTTACCCATGTAGTAGCCCTCCCAAAAGCCGCGGTGATAGACATGGCCGAGCCTTTCGTTCCAGCCTGCTATTTTTTCGGGGCCGTAACTGCCGTCGGCCACCGCGTTCACGGCCTCTTTATAGACTTCAGTCACGGTCTTGACGTAGTCCGCCGCCCGGCCGCGCCCCTCTATCTTGAGCACGCGGATGCCCGTGGCGATGATCCGATCGAGGAAGTCCACCGTCTTGAGGTCTTTGGGCGAGAGCAGATATTGGTTATCCACGTCTATTTCCGTGATTTCCTGCTCCGGCGTGTCGGCCACTTCGGCAAGGCGGTACGGGCGGCGGCAGAGTTGGAGACAGCTGCCGCGGTTGGCCGAACGCGCCAGATGGTCGAGGCTCAGGTAACATTTACCCGAAACGGCCATGCAGAGTGCGCCGTGCACGAAAATCTCCACCTGCACCGGTTCGCCCTTGGGGCCGCGGATATCCTGTTCGCGTATCTGTTCGATGAGGCGCGTGAGTTGTTCGAGGCTCATCTCGCGTGAGGCCACGATGACGTCGGCATAGGCGGCGTAGTGGCGTACGGCCGCGATGTTCGTGATGTTGCACTGCGTGGAGATATGCACCTCAAGGCCGAGTGCCCGCGCCCGCGTGATGACGGCCCAGTCGGACGCGATGACGGCATCCACCCGGTGCGTCTTGGCCAGTTTCAGCACGTGCGCGATCTGCGCTTCTTCCTCGTCGTAAACAATCGTATTGACGGTCAGATAGGCTTTCGCGCCGTGTGCGTGGCAGAGGCCCGTTATTTCCGGCAGGTCTTCTTCGGTAAAGTTCATGGCCGCCGTGGCGCGCATGTTCAGCGAGCCGATGCCGAAATAGACGGCGTTCGCGCCCGCCTTGAGCGCGGTGTGCAGGGCGGCGAACGAGCCGGCCGGCGCCATGATTTCGATATGCCGCGCCGCCTCGCGCACGGCCTCCGGAATAGGGAAAGTATTTTGTCGGTTCATGCTGAAGTCATTTTATCGGTGTTGAACCGAACCGCCTCAACCGGTTCGGTCTCCGAAAACAGGGTGCAAAGATAGTGAAAGGCGGGCGCAATGTAAAAAGGATACCTCGTTTTGTGCCGGCCAGACTTTCGCTTTGCAACGAACTTTCGCTTAACGATTCAATTAAATTTCGTAACTTTGTGGAAAAGAAAGAAGCGATGTCTGATTCTACGAGAAAAGTGGCGTTGATTACCGGCGTGACCGGGCAGGACGGCGCCTATCTGAGCGAATTTCTATTGAAGAAAGGTTATGAGGTGCATGGTGTCAAGCGGCGCGTGTCGCTGTTCAATACCGACCGCATTGACCATCTGTACGAGGATCCGCAACAACAGGGGCGGCGTTTCTTCCTGCATTACGGCGATATGACCGACAGCCTCAACCTGACGGACATCATCCGGAAGGTGCAGCCCACCGAAATCTATAATCTGGCGGCGATGAGCCATGTCAAGGTCAGTTTCGACACGCCCGAATACGTGGCCAACGCCGACGGCGTCGGGACGCTCCGCTTGCTGGAGGCCGTGCGCCTGCTCGGTTTGACGGACAAGACGCGGCTTTATCAGGCTTCCACGTCCGAACTCTACGGTCTGGTGCGCGAAACGCCCCAGACCGAGAGAACGCCGTTCTACCCGCGCAGTCCGTATGCGGCGGCCAAACTCTACGCCTACTGGATAACGGTCAATTACCGGGAGGCTTACGGCATACATGCCAGCAACGGCATTCTGTTCAACCACGAGTCGCCGGTGCGGGGCGAGACATTCGTGACGCGCAAGATCACGCGCGCCGTGGCCAAGATGGCTCTGGGCCTGCAGGACAGGCTGTATCTCGGCAACCTCTCGGCTCAGCGCGACTGGGGACATGCCAAGGATTATGTGCGTGCCATGTGGCTGATTCTACAACAGGAAAAGCCCGACGACTACGTGATTGCGACGGGCAAGGCCACTTCGGTCCGCGACTTCGTGCGGATGGCGCTGGCGCATATCGGCGTGACGGTCGAGTTCAAGGGCGAGGGCCTGGCGGAACAGGGCTTTGTCGCCGCCGTGGACAAGGCGGTTTTCGAAGCGAAGGTGGGTACGGATCACTATGCCGCTTTCGTCAAACGTATGGGCGAACCGGTCGTGGCCGTCGATCCGCAG
This sequence comes from uncultured Bacteroidales bacterium, assembly GCA_947176875.1. Taxonomy (GTDB): domain Bacteria; phylum Bacteroidota; class Bacteroidia; order Bacteroidales; family P3; genus CAMXAS01. The sequence continues at coordinate 173 of CAMWSI010000197.1, read as the reverse complement.
TATTTCCGGCCTACGGAAGTGGAGTTCCTGCTTGGGGACGCGGCCAAGGCGCGGCAACAGCTCGGCTGGCAGCCCGAATACGACCTACAGGCTATGGTCAGCGAGATGACCGGGAGCGACCTCAGGCTGATGAAGCGTGAGGAATATTTGAAACTCGGAGGCTACCGCATCAT
>CAMWSI010000196.1 GCA_947176875.1 uncultured Bacteroidales bacterium | reverse complement strand
GCTCAGACCTTCTTCAATCAAGGCCTGATCCAACGTCATGTCCAAAGCCACGGTCAGGCTGCCTTCGTTGGCGACCGCCCAACCGGGGATGTCCTCCGTGAAGATTTCCACGTCCGCAAGCAGGATTTCCACGTCCTGGCCTTCTATTTCCGTATGAACCGCGCCCGTTTTCTCCAACTGGCGTATGGCCGTCTGATCCATGCCGCCGATAAAGGCCGCGATCGGTTTCATGAGTTTGCTGTATTTCGGCCCCAACGCCTTGAAATTCGGCTTGATGGTCTTGGAAAGGATGGACGTTTCCGTCATCAGTTCCATTTCCTTGACGTTCACTTCCGAGAGAATCAGGGGACGCACCGACTCTATCTGCGGGATGAAAGCCGGGTCGTCCACGGGAATCATGATGCGTTTGAGCGGCTGACGGACACGCAGGTTGTTCCGTTTACGCAACGAGAGTACCATGGAGCAGCATTGTTGCGCCCATTGCATACGCGTTTCCAAAGCCTTGTCTATCATGGCGGGATCGGAGACCGGGAAATCGCTCAGATGTACCGAGGCGAAAGGCTCCTTGCCCGTCGCGCCGTTGAGGTCTTGGTAAAGGCGTTCACAGAAGAAAGGCGCCATGGGCGAGGCGAGTTTGGCCACGGTCATGAGGCAGGTGTAAAGCGTCTGATAGGCTGAAATCTTGTCTTGCGTGTAGTCTCCTTTCCAGAAACGGCGGCGCGAGAGGCGCACGTACCAGTTGCTCAGGTGCTCGTCTATGAAACGTTGGATCAACCGGCCGGCGCGTGTCGGTTCGAAATCTTCGTAACTGTCTGTCACCGCCTGAATCAAGGTGTTCAATTCCGACAATATCCAGCGGTCTATCTCCGGACGTTCCGCCGCCGGTACGTCGGCCTCTTTGTAGGTGAAGCCGTCGATGTTGGCGTAAAGCGCGAAGAAACTGTAAGTGTTGTGCAGCGTGCCGAAGAACTTGCGCTGTACTTCGGCTATGCCTTCGGCGTCGAACTTGAGATTGTCCCACGGTTGCGCGTTCGTCATCATATACCAGCGCGTGGCGTCGGGACCGTATCGGTCTATCGTCTGGAACGGATCCACGGCGTTGCCCAAGCGTTTCGACATTTTATTGCCGTTCTTGTCGAGCACCAGACCGTTGGAAACGACATTGCGGTAAGCCACCGAGTCGAACACCATCGTGGCGATGGCGTGCAGCGTGAAGAACCAGCCGCGTGTCTGATCGACGCCTTCGGCGATGAAGTCGGCCGGAAAACGCTGTTGGAATTTCTCTTTGTTTTCAAACGGGTAGGGCAACTGCGCGTAAGGCATCGATCCGCTGTCGAACCAGACGTCGATGAGGTCGCTCTCGCGTTTCATCGGTTTGCCGGCGGGCGAAACGAGCGTGATGCGGTCCACGTATGGGCGGTGCAGGTCGAAGCGGTCGTAGTTCTCTTTCGAGAAGTCGTTTTCCACAAAGGTTTCCAGCGGGTTTTCCGTCATGAAACCGGCTTGGACGGCCTTGGCGATTTCGGCCTTGAGTTCGGCCACCGAACCGATGCAGATCATTTCGGTGCGGTCTTCCGTTGCCCAAATCGGGAGCGGAATACCCCAGAAACGGGAGCGTGAGAGGTTCCAGTCCACGAGGTTTTCGAGCCAGTTGCCGAAACGCCCGCTGCCTGTGGCCTCGGGTTTCCAGTGTATCGTCTTGTTGAGTTCCGCCATACGCGCCTTGCAGGCCGTCGTGCGGACGAACCACGAATCCAGAGGGTAATAGAGAATGGGCTTGTCGGTACGCCAGCAGTGCGGATAGGCGTGTTCGTATTTCTCGTTCTTGAACGCCAGGCCTTCCTTCTTCAGTTTAACGATGATATCGACATCGACGGGAACCGTCGTCTTGGGGTCGAAGTCGGGTTCGTACTGCGGTTTGACGAACCGGCCGGCGAATTCGCCCATTTCGGCTGTGAAACGGCCCTGTTTATCGACGAGCGTCAGCGAGCCGATGCCGCTTTGTTTGGCCACCTTGTAGTCGTCCGCGCCGAAACTGGGCGCGATGTGGACGATACCCGTACCGTCTTCGGTGGTTACGTAATCGCCGTGGATGACGCGGAAAGCGTCGCCGTCGGTAGGTTGTGCGTAGGGCAGCAACTGTTCGTAACGCATGCCCACGAGGTCTGCGCCCTTGAATTCGCCGAGAATTTCAAACGGAATCGCCTTGTCGCCGGATTGGAAATCGGTCAGTTTCAGTTCCGCGTTCTTTTCGGGGAAATAGGCGTTGAAGCGGTCGCGGCAAAGCACGGCCGTCATAGGCTCGGCGGTGTAGGGATTGAAAGTGGCCACGGCCACGTAATCGATGTCTTTGCGGACGCAGAGGGCCGTGTTGGAAGACAGCGTCCAAGGCGTCGTCGTCCATGCGAGGAAATAGGGGGTTCCCTTGGCTACCGCGAACAGCTTTTCGGATTCGGCGTTGCGCACTATTTTGAACTGCGCCGTCATCGTGTTGTCCTTGACGTTCTTGTAGCAGCCCGGTTGGTTGAGTTCGTGCGTGCTGAGCCCCGTGCCGGCGGCCGGCGAATAGGGTTGGATGCTGTAGCCCTTGTAAAGCAGGTCTTTTTTGTAGAGTTGCTGCAACAGGTACCAGACGCTCTCGATGTATTTGTTGTCGAACGTGATGTAGGGATCGTCCAGATTGACCCAATAGCCCATCTTGCGCGTCAGTTCTCCCCAGAGGTCTTTGTATTTCATAACCTCCTTGCGGCAGCACCGGTTGTATTCCTCTACGCTGATTTTGTGTCCGATGTCTTCCTTGGTGATGCTGAGGCTTTTTTCAACGCCCAACTCCACGGGCAGGCCGTGCGTGTCCCAACCGGCCTTGCGTTCCACCTGAAAGCCTTGCAATGTTTTGTAGCGGCAGAAGATGTCCTTGATTGTGCGCGCCATGACGTGGTGGATGCCCGGCACGCCGTTGGCGGACGGAGGCCCTTCGTAAAACACGAACGGTTTATGGCCGTCGCGCGTTCTGAGGCTTTGTTCGAAAATTTGTTCCCGCTCCCAGAAACGGCTTATGTCTTCGGCCATGTGGGGCAGTTCCAGTTGCTTGTACTCTTTGTATTTTCCCATAGTTGCTTGTGATAACGGGCGGTTCAAGTG
>CAMWSI010000195.1 GCA_947176875.1 uncultured Bacteroidales bacterium | reverse complement strand
ACTATGTACAATGTCGGTTTATATAAGAAAGACGACGAGATGGGGGCATTGATTTGTGAAAATTATGCCATGTTGCTTATATTGAGTATTTTCGATATTCCCATCGGTTTCGGCGAAAAGACGGTGGAGGCGGTCTGCGAGGAGCGGGGCGTCGATACGGAAACGTTTTTAGCCATCGTCAATTTGTTTGTGAACGAGGAATGTCCGTCGGAAGAAGTCAAGGGGCGCCTTTCGGTACCCGCCCTGACGGATTTTCTGCGGCGGTCCCATGTCTATTTCCTCGAATACCGTCTGCCGGCCATCCGGCGGAAATTGGTGGAAATCATGCAGGGCGAACTGCTGGGCGGGGACAGTCCGGCGGATGGAACGGCGGTCGGTTCGGACAGCCGGGACATCGCCAGGCTCATGATGCGGTTTTATGACGAATACGTGGATGAGGTGCGCAAGCACATGAATTACGAAGACGAGGTGGTCTTTCCGTATGTGGAGACGCTGTTGAGTGCGAAAGGCCGTCCCGTGGGCTACGAAATCGCGGTTTTCTCCAAGCATCACGACCATGTGGAAAACAAACTGACGGAATTCAAGAACTTGATCATCAAATATTATCCGGCCCGGAGCAGCGTCAAGATCAACAGTCTGCTCTACGATATTTTCAATTGCGCATCCGATTTACGTTTGCACAATGCCGTCGAAAACGAACTGTATGTGCCGGCCATACAGATACAGGAATCTATGAGAAACCCCAAACGATAGTCCTATGTGTGCGCGGTTACAGGCAGTCGTGGCCGAATCATCGGTCATCGTCAGGAGCGGGCTTATGGCGGTATTGAAACGAATGGGCGATTTGCGCATGGAGGTTTCTGAAATTACGGACATGTCGATGTTGGCCGTCCAACTCAAGCGTTACAAACCGGATGTGCTGATTGTGAATCCGAACTGGCTCGGCTTGCAGAAACCGGAACAATTGTTGCAGGAAGCCGGTTGCACGGCTTGCAGGACCGTGGCGTTGCAGACGGTGCTGGGCGACGGTTCGGTGTTGCGGTATTACGATACGGCCGTTTCGATTTACGACAGCGCCGAGACCATCAAAGAGAAACTGGAGGCGGTGCTGCGGACGGGGGAAAAGGCGGAAGCGGCTCAGATGTTGAGTCCCCGTGAAAAGGATATTATCATAGGCGTTGTAAAAGGACTGACGAACAAACAGATTGCCGACAATCTCCATATTTCGACGCATACCGTCATGACCCATCGCAAGAACATAGCCGGCAAGTTGCAGATTCACAGTCCGGCGGGGCTGACCATTTATGCCATTGTCCACAAACTCGTCGAAATAGGCGACGTAAATCCGTAGAAAGGCGACGGCCGTGAGCGGATGACGGGCCGCCCGAAACCGCGTTGCGGCATGAGGCGGCCGGCCGTCAGTTCAAAGGTCGGGACGTCGTCCGTCATGCGGGAGGCTGATTCCCTTACCGTTTCGAATCCAAGCCGTGCTGACGGAGCAAATCCAGGAATATGCCGTGTAGCGGGCCGTTCGTGGCCACGATTTCCTTATCGAACAGATAACGGTTGCCGCCCGAAAAGTCGGTGACGGTGCCGCCCGCCTGCTGGACGAGGAACAGGCCGGCCGCCACATCCCAGGGGCGCAATCCGTATTCGTAGAACAGTTCGCAACGGCCGGCCGCCACATAGGCCAGATCCAGGGCCGCGGAGCCGAGGCGGCGCACGCCCGCCGTATGCAGCATCGTATATTCCAGCAGTTTCATATAGGCCGGCAACCGGCTATAGTCGTAGTAGGGGAATCCGGTCGCAATCAGGGCGTTGTCCATGTCCGTCATGGGGCTTACGCGGACAGGCCGGCCGTTGCGGCAGGTCGGCTCTCCGGTGCAGGCCGAGAACATCTCGCGCATCGGCACGTGATAGACGACGCCGAGCACGACACCGCCATCCGCCAAGGCGGGCGAGGCGCCGGCCGGCGCGGCCGCTTCCCGGTCGAGGAGCGCGATGCTGATGGCATAGACCGGCACGCCGTGAATGAAGTTCGTCGTGCCGTCCAGCGGATCGATGATCCACGTGAAGCGGTCGCCCTCTTTGCGCGTGCCTTCTTCGGCCAGGAAGCCGGCTTCGGGCAGGATGCGCGAAAGCCCTTCCGTAAGCCGTTTTTCCGACGTCTTATCGACATAACTCACATAGTCGTGCGGCCCTTTGAATTCCACTTTGGCCGTGTCGAAAAGCCGCGCCTGTTCGTCGATGAACGCCCCGACTTCGCGGCAGAGGGCGCAGACCTGTTCGGTCATAAGTTTCAAATCCATAGATTCAAGCGTTTATAAGGCGCGCCTGACGATCGGGAGCCTCCCGCTCTTGCGCCAATACAAATTTATGCAAAATAAAGCGAAAAACGCTACCTTTGCAAACCTAATAGTTTTGATTATGTTAAGCGAACAAAGAGCCAACGTCTTGCACGGCATACTGCTGATAGCCTTGTTTTCCTGCTCCGCCTTTTACATCGCGGAATTCGAATTTGTCAAACGGCTGTCGTTCAGCCCGCTCATTGTCGGCATCATACTCGGTATGCTGTATGCCAACAGTCTGCGCAACCGCCTGCCCGCCACCTGGGTGCCCGGCATACAGTTCTGCACCAAGCAGATTCTGCGCGCCGGCATCATCCTGTACGGCTTCCGTCTCACGTTCCAGAGCGTCGTGGCCATCGGGGTGTCCGCCCTGTTGATAGACGGCATTATCGTGACCGCCACGATATTCTTGGGATTGCTCGTCGGAAAGCTGTTGAAGATGGACCGCGACCTCTCGCTGTTGACGGCTACGGGCAGCGCGATTTGCGGCGCGGCGGCCGTGCTGGGCGCCGAACCGGTCGTCAAGAGCGAGCCGCACAAGACGGCCGTCGCGGTTTCCACCGTTGTCATTTTCGGCACGCTGTCGATGTTCGTCTATCCGGCTTTGTACCGGGCCGGTGTCTTCGACCTCACGGCCGGACAGATGGGGCTTTACACCGGCGCCACGCTGCACGAGGTGGCGCACGTCGTGGGGGCGGGCAACGCGATGGGGGCGGAAATCGCCGATTCGGCCATTATCGTCAAGATGATCCGCGTCATGTTGCTCGCGCCCGTATTGCTGATCATGGGATTCGCG
>CAMWSI010000194.1 GCA_947176875.1 uncultured Bacteroidales bacterium | reverse complement strand
CATCAAGATAAACTATATCACACAGTTGCCAACCGCCTACCCGGCTTTCGTCATTTTCTGCAACCTGCCGCAATACGTCAAGGAGCCTTACAAACGCTTTGTGGAGAACCAACTCCGCAAGCTCTACGACTTCAAAGGCTCGGTCATGAAGATCTTTTTCAGGGCGAAGAACTAGAGGGGGCGTTCGCGGAAGCATACCGCCGAACCGAGTTTACGATTTCAAAAAATTTGTGTACCTTCGCACCGCTTTTCGGTCGCTGGAAGTCGGATTCATGCCACGCAAACGCCTGAATACATGAACCTTCCCTACCGCGAACAAACAGGAAGACCGTGAGAATCGGTCGCAGTACCCACTGCCGTAATTCTTATATCCCCGGAAAGGGGTTGGCGACAAGCCACTGCGAATGACATCCGCAAGACGGATGTATCGTGGGAAGGCCGCCGAAAAAGATAAGCCGGAAGACTGGCCGAGGAGCATCGGAACTGTGTTTGCTTTTGGGAGTTAGAGCAGGTCGCAGACAAGACGGACGTCGTTTTCCGCCTCTGTTTTACCTGTATTTCCCTTGGACTTTCTTTAAGCGCATGGTTTCGCCGAACTGACGGAAACCTAAAAAACACTGATATGAAAAAAGTATTGCTTCTGGCCTTGGTGGCCTTGTCGCTCTTCTCCTGCAAGAAAGAGAAACGTGCCTTGACAGCCGATTTCGAAGATTTGAGTCTGCAAGCCGAAAGTTACTGGCACGGTACGGAAAACGGCGAAACCACATTTAAAAGCGGCGATTTCACATTCTATCACAACTACAATACCGAATGGGGTTCGTGGAACCAGTTTGCTTACAGCAATGTGACGGCCACCGATTTCGACGCCGACCATTATGCCGAACACCAATACCGCAATGCCGTCGGCAAGGGCGCGGAAAACACGGCCACTTTCGGCGTAGGCTTCGACGCCGGTGAATTCGGTACACCGCGTATCAAGGTGAACGCTTCGCTGGCGCCCGACGGCGTAACGATGGATTATGTCTATGTGACGAACACCGCCTATACGGTCAGCACGATGGAAAACGGCGATGCCTACGGCAACGAGCCTTTCAAGCAGGGCGACTGGGCACTTTTGGAAATCCGCGGCATTCTGGCCAACGGCGATGTCAATAAAATCGATTTCTATCTGGCCGATTTCCGTTCCGAAAACGCTGACGAACACTATATCGTCAAAGACTGGAAGAAAGTGAATCTGGGCGCGCTCGGCAAGGTCAAGGAACTCCTTTTCAACGTCAGCAGTTCACATGTGAACGAATACGGCAATTTGTTACCGGCCTACTTCTGCATAGACCAACTCCGGTCGGTGGAAATCAATGTGGAATAACAGGCTTATCCAACCCGCACGTCATCCGCAAGGTAATTATATAGTCAATTTTTCTAAAAACACCGCGATGAACCGACGGGCGGCGGGGAGACCCTAAGGCCGACCCGCCGCCGAAAAGGGGCATCGTACGAAAGGGAGTCCGGCGTGGGGCTCCCTTTTTTGTTTTACCGATAGACGCGTGATAATTTATGGCTACGCCCTATCGCGCGTGAAGGTAGGGTCTCATCCTCTGTACACGCACGAAATTAGCATTTCGTGACTCTGCGCTTACCTTTCACTACCTTTGAATTTCGACGGATTCGGTATGGATGCAACGGAACAGCGTCTTGGCGAATTCGGGATTCAAACCCGAAGCACGCGCCCATTCGGCGCGTTGGGCAAGCACGGTTTGCCAACGGTTGAGCTGCAATACCGACAGATTCTCCTCTTTCTTGACCGTCCCCATCTGCCTGACCAGATCGAAACGATGCGCCAACACGGCGATGAGTTCCCGGTCGGTCTCGTCTATGAGACGGCGCAAAGTCTCGAGACGGTCGCTGTTCGTATGGATATGCTTGAAACAAAGTCCGGCCAATAAATCCGAAAAGGCTTCGGGCGTCAATTGCTGGGCGGCGTCGCTCAAGGCGGTTTCGGGTGCGGGATGCAACTCGACCATCAGCCCGTCCATTTCCAAATCGACGGCCAATTGCGCGATTTCAGACACATAACGCGCCTGCCCGGCGATATGGCTCGGGTCGCACAAAACGCGCAGGCCGGCGCAACGCTGCTTGAGTTCGATAGGCAATTCCCATAAAGGCGCGTTGCGGTAAGGCGCGGCATTGTACATGCCGAACCCGCGGTGCACGGCTTCCACTTTCAAACCGGCTTTTTCGAAACGTTCCATCGCGCCTATCCACAAGGCCAGGTCGGGTGAAACGGGATTCTTGACGCGGATGGTGAGGCCGCTACCGCGAAGACTGTCGGCCAAAGCCTGTACGGTGAACGGGTTGGACACCGTGCGCGCCCCGACCCAAAAGCGGTCGATGCCCGCTTTTAGGGCCGCCTGCGTATGCGCAGGCGTGGCCACTTCGATCATCAGCGGCAAATCGGGGAACTCAGCCTTTATCTGTTGCAGCCAGCCCAAAGCCTCTTCACCGTAGCCCTCGAAGTGGCCGGGGCGCGTCCGCGGCTTCCAGACACCGGCCCGCAAAGCCTCCACCGGATAACCCCGCCGCCTCAAACCGTCCAGACAGGCCGCCACGGTACGCAACTGCGTCAGGCTTTCGGCACTGCAAGGACCGGCTATCAGACTGAAACCGGCCGGTATCGGCAAACGGGTTCCGCCCGCCGTCCGCATCCCGCTGGATGTATTATCCTTCGTCGTTTCATCGAAAACTGTCATACTCATTGTCAAACAAAATTAGACATCCCCCCCGCACGAACCCTGCGAACGCTTATCCAAATCCCGGCCCCACCGATGCCGGAGGCCCGTCCGACAAGGCCTTTGTGCCACATCCGCCTCAGGGGACGTATTCCCGCCGGCCGTGCGAACCGATAAGACCTTTGGAGCGCGTTCAGCCATGCGAATGTACTTAAAATGCGGCATTTTTGAAAATTTTACTAAATTCGCAGCCGCTTGGGCAATAAATGGCATTATAAACCACTTATATTTACTACGTTATGAGACATCACAGCTTGTGCGGCCGCCAGACTCTCCTGCGGGCGTCCATCTTGTACCTCCTGATCGGCCTGTCCGCTCTCGCCGGCACTCCCGCCCTGGCGCAGGAAAGTGCGGCAACCGATGCAAAAGCCGCCGACACCGCCGTCAA
>CAMWSI010000193.1 GCA_947176875.1 uncultured Bacteroidales bacterium | reverse complement strand
TATTTCGTCAATGGAATATCGACCACCGGTCGGCCGTTGTCCGAACGCCGGATCACGAGCCGGCCGTTATCAACCATCAAGCGCGACGTACTGAGTTCCGCATAACCGATCGCCACACCTTCCGACTGCGTCGAATCGGCCTCGCCCATCTGTTCTTCCATCACCGACACGCCTTTGATCCAAGGCGTATAGACGGCCGTATCGGCCGGCAGAATCCGGTTCAGGAAATCGAACGACGTATTGTCGTCGCGTATCTCGAATTCGAAATCGTCCATATTCAACATCGCGCCGTCGGTCTGCTGAAGCATGACGCGGATATTGTTCGTATTCTTCATCAGATGCAACGTACCGCCGTTGTAAAGATCGGCCGTACTGAGCGTGAGCATTCCCCAATAGAAGTCTTTGAGTTGCCGGCGGGCAGAGTCTTCCAGACAGCGCCTGTCCAAAAGCACGCGCAAATCGGACCACCGCACGGCGGAATCCGGCTCATCCCCGAACGCGAACGAAGCGTCATCCACGCCAAGGCCGCCGTAAGCCGCAAAATGATAGGTGCCCTCCGGCAATTCCATCTGCAAACGGAAATCCTCGTCCTGCAATGCCTCTTTCGTCAAAAGACGCGTACCGACATAGGCCGAATCCGCGTCGTATATCAACAGCGTCAATTCGTCCACCGTCCGGGGCAACGCATTGCCATAAGACATATTGTAGTCATAGACAAAGCGTATCGACACGCCGTGCGGACACAGCGGCAAATCTTCGAAAAAAGGCTCGCACGAAGACAGCAACGCCACCGACGCCATACAAAACAGGGCGCCGATGAATCCCGAAATCCCGTTTCGTCTTTTGTTCCGCATCTTTAGAATTCTATAACGTTTTCACGTACCACCCAAGGCGCCACCTCAATATCCACCGACATATAGAGATCGTCTTTCTCGCAAGGCGTATCCGGCGTCAGCGGATCGGGATCGTTTTCCGTAATGCGCGGATGGCCGAAACGTTGGATGGACTTGACGCTCAATTTATAGACATTGTTACGCACCACGGCGAATTCCATAGGAGACATCGTTCCGAATATATTGTCCGCATTATGACGGTTCCAATAGTAGTAATAACAATAATAACCCGGTCCGTGCGGTTCCCTGCTGCCTTCGGCCGACTCCATGCCGCCGTCTTCATCGTTACTCGCCTCGTAAAGCGTGAACCCGGCCATCGTCGCCGATTTTTTGAAATCCGCCAAAGCCGCCGCCTCGTCGGCCGCCCCCTTTTTAGCGACCAGCGTCTGGAACAATTCGTCCTGAGAATACTGCGGATTTTCGGACGGATAGTTCTTGGTTTTGGCCGCATAAGCGATGGAACCCTTTACATCGGCATAACCGGCATCCACCGCCGTTTTAACCTGATCGTTCCAGCCCACATACAGACGGCGGTCGGCATTCTCGCCGAACGTATAGAGAATGGGATAAGACTTCTTGGTGCCGTTTACCTCCAGTTCCTTTACATAATTATTCTCGCTTCCAGCCCCGTACTCTCCGTCTATGGCTTTTTTCAGCGTTTCATTCGTACCGTCCGTATAACCGAGTTTCCCCTTGAACACGATACCGGTCGTTACACCCACACGCTGGTCGGTATGCGGCACGGCGTTCTCCGTCGTATAGGTCCATATCGCATAGTCCGATCCTTCCGCGTTCCGCAGCACCTCGGCGATATCGGACGACTGCCAGTGGCTTCTGGTAGAAGTCGTGATCGCGCCGGTATTGTCGAACAACGTATGTTTGAAATGGTCCGACAGCGTGGCGGGATCGATATGATCGCCCGACTGATGGGCTTTCTTATGCGGTTGATCGGCATCGGCGTCCACAACATACGTGTGCTTGCCGCCATCCGCGAAATCATAGAATTCCTCACCGCAGACCACTTGGTTTTCCGCCTTCAGAACATCCTCGACGCTCGTGATGTTCTTATCCTTGTCCGTCACATGCTGTAAATAGTAGAACCGCTTGCTCTGATTGACCAAAGCCATACGCACGAGTTCCACCGTCAGATCGCCGTTGCCGGTACCCTTCGTCGCTATCACGTATTTTCTGTCCCCGTTCACGGAACCGTCCTTCAAGTCGAAACGCGCCATGGAACGATGCACCCGGATGGCGCCTTTGCCTGAGCCGCTGTTGTCTTCGCCTGTAGTATTGGTGCCGCTCAGATTGAAAGCCGTGCTTTCGTCCTTGGCGTAATTCATCTGCCACGCCCGCAGGTCATTGGGAATTGTTCTTTGGGCTTTGGCGACATTCGACATCAGGAACTCGCCCTTTCTCCAGATGCCCTCGTTGCCGACCGCCGTGATATCGGCCACCTCGTGCAACCAATCCGCCGTCGCCTTCGAATCGCCGCCGCTTTCCCCCACACGCCCCGAAAGGCCGGTAATCGCCTTGAGCAAGGGTTCGGTGTAATTGCAGAATACATAGACATAGACTTGACCGCGATTGGTCACGTCAGCCGAGGCATAATAAGCATCCAATCCGGCCCGATTGACGGAAGAAACCGCCTTGACCGTCCCCGCATTCGTACCCGCCGTTACCGCCGTCGGATTCATGACCGTGCCATACGTGATGAAATTATTTTCCGGATAAGTGGCCAGTACGATGAGCATGTTGGCCACATTGTTTTCATAATCCTTTCCCGTCTCTCCGTCCGGCTTAAGGTTCGCGGAACCGTCCTTGGCGGCCGCCCCGCTCGCCGGCGGTAACGACACATTGACGGCCATATATACGACCGACTCCTCGGTTTCTCCGCCCGGCTCGCCGTTCCCCGTTTTGTCGTTTTTCTCGTCCGGTTTACAACCGGCCATCAGCAAGGCCAAGACCGATAAGCCGATTAAAATTTTGCTCCAGCTTTTCATGGAAAACTTTTTTATTGGTTTGGTGTACTATTTTATTTCAATTTATTTTGAGCCTTGTCCGGCTTTGGCGGTCTTGCCCCTTACGGGGGCGTCCGGTTCCGGAGCCGCCTGCAGCGTCCGCAGTCGTTCCAAGGCGGCCGCCGCCTCGGCCACGCCCCTCTCCGCCGCCTGTCCGAACAGGCTTTCGGCCATCCCGTAATCGCCACGCAAGGCCGCGCAATTGCCGCGCGCATAGACGGCTTCCGGACTTTGGCCGGCTTTGGACAGATAGCGTTCGGCCCGGCTCCGGT
>CAMWSI010000192.1 GCA_947176875.1 uncultured Bacteroidales bacterium | reverse complement strand
CGTCGCCCGGCGTCGGGGGCACGCTACCCTACCGCAAAGGCGCGCTCGTGAGCCCGAACATGCCGCAGCCGCTGACCACGGTGTCGGACAATTCGCAGATGTATGTCTATTTTTCCATGAGTGAGAACAAACTGCTGGCCCTCACACGCGAATACGGCAGCATTGACGCGGCCATCGCGCGCATGGAGGATGTGCGCCTGCAACTCAACGACGGCTCGATGTATGCGGAAAAAGGCCGTATCGAGAGCATCAGCGGCGTTATCAACCGCAGTACGGGCACGGTCAGCGTACGCGCCGTATTCCCCAACCCCAAGGGCATTCTGTTGAGCGGCGCTTCCGGCAACGTGCTCATGACCGAACGCCAGAACGATGCGCTCGTGATACCGAAGGCGGCGACGTTCGAATTGCAGGACCGCGTTTTCGTTTACAAGATTGTAGATGGCATCGCGACAGCCAAAGAAGTGGACGTACGCAACTTGGACGCCCGTCACTATATCGTGGATAAGGGCGTGACGCCCGGCGACGTGCTGGTGGCGGAAGGGGTCGGTCTGTTGCGTGAGGGCACGGCCGTAACGCCGGTGTTCCCCGAAACGGCGGCGGAAGCGGCCGAGGCCGCGGAAATCGCGGAAACCATAGAGGCCGTCGATGCGGCGGAGAAAACGCAAACCGCCCGAACCAAATAGTCGGGTCACCCGAATCGTAAAACAGCAAAATCATGAAGTTAGAAACTTTCATACAGCGGCCTGTCCTGTCGGCCGTCATCTCCATACTTATCGTTTCGGTCGGCGTCATCAGCCTCGCGACCCTGCCGGTGGAACAGTTCCCCGACATCGCGCCGCCCACGATTTCCGTTTCGACCTCCTATCCGGGCGCGAGCGCGGAAACGATACAAAAGAGCGTCATCGTGCCGCTCGAAGAGGCCATCAACGGTGTGGAGAACATGAACTACATCACCTCGTCGGCCACAAACACGGGTAGCGCGAACGTGACGGTTTATTTCAAGCAGGGCGTGGATCCGGACATGGCGGCCGTAAACGTACAGAACCGCGTGGCACGGGCCACGGGTAACCTGCCGGCGGCCGTGAACCAAATAGGCGTCACGGTGAACAAGCGGCAGACGAGTATGCTCAAAATCTTCTCACTCTACAGCCCCGACAGTTCCTACGACGAGACTTTTTTATCCAACTATCTGAAAATAAACCTTGAACCGGAAATCCTGCGTATCGCGGGCGTAGGCGAAGTCATGACGCTCGGTGCCAACTACAGTATGCGCATCTGGATGAAACCGGACGTCATGGCGCAGTACGGCCTCATTCCGTCGGACATCACGGCGGCCCTGGCCGAACAGAACATAGAGGCGGCCACGGGCTCCTTCGGCGAGAGTTCGGACGAGACGTATCAATACACGATGAAATACAAGGGTCGTCTGATTACGCCCGAAGAATTCGACGAAATCGTCATACGCTCCACGCCCGACGGCCAGGTGCTCAAACTCAAGGATGTGGCCACGGTGGAACTCGGCAGCGAAAGTTACAACTTCCGCGGACAGACGGAGGGGCGTCCCGGCATTACGTGTATGGTCTATCAGACGGCCGGCTCCAACGCGACGAAAGTGGTCGAAGACATCAACAAATTCCTGGACGAGGCGCGTCTGACCTTACCCAAAGGTACGGCCATCGTGGATATCATGAGCGTGACCGACTTCCTCTACGCCTCTATCCACAATGTCATCAAGACGCTGTTCGAAGCCATCCTGCTCGTTATCCTGGTCGTTTACGTCTTTTTGCAGGATATCAAATCGACCTTGATTCCGCTCGTGGGCATCATCGTCTCGCTCGTCGGCACGTTCGCGTTCATGACGGTGGCCGGCTTCACGATTAATCTCATCACGCTCTTTGCCTTGGTTTTGGTTATCGGGACCGTCGTGGATGACTCCATTGTCGTGGTCGAAGCCGTGCAGGCCAAGTTCGACGAAGGCTACCGTTCGCCCTACAAGGCGAGCGTGGACGCCATGAAAGGCATCAGCGCGGCCGTCATCACGTCTTCGCTCGTCTTCATGGCCGTATTCATTCCGGTATCGTTCATGGGCGGCACCTCGGGCACTTTTTATACACAATTCGGCTTGACGATGGCCGTGGCCGTCGGGATCTCGGCCGTCAATGCCCTGACGCTGTCGCCGGCCCTGTGCGCGATCCTGCTACGGCCATACAAAGATGAATTCGGCAACGAGAAAGACAATTTCGCGGCCCGGTTCCGCCATGCGTTCAATGCGGTATTCGGCGCGTTGAGCAACAAATACAAACAGTTTGTCCTACTGTTCATCCGCCGGCGCTGGATTCCCTGGGTCATGCTGGGTGTCACGGCCGTCCTGCTCGTATTCTTCATGCAGACGACCAAGACGAGTCTCGTACCCGACGAAGACCAAGGCTCCGTATTCATGAACGTTTCCATGCCGGCCGGCTATTCGCTGAGTTCGACCAATAAGGTGATGGACGACATAGACGAAGCCATCCGCACGATTCCGCAAATCCGGACCTACACGAAAGTGAGCGGCTACGGCCTGATTTCCGGGCAAGGCAGTTCCTACGGTATGTTCATCATCAAACTCAAGCCGTGGGACGACCGCCCGCGCCGTTCCGATGCCGTAAGCAGCGTCATCAACGAAATCTACAGACGGACAGCCGACATACGCGAGGCCACGATTTTCGCGATGGCGCCCGGTATGATTCCCGGCTACGGTATGGGCAACAGTTTGGAAATACACGTTCAGGACCGTATGGGCGGCGATGTGAACGAACTTTACGATGTAACGCAGAATTTCATCGCGGCCTTGCGGCAGTCTCCTGAATTCCAAAGCGCGTTCTCCTCTTTCAGTGTCAATTACCCGCAATGGCTCGTGGACGTGGACGCCGCCAAATGCAAACGCGCCGGCATCTCGCCCAACGAGGTGCTGAACGTACTGAGCGGCTATTACGGCGGCGCGTACGTATCGAACATCAACCGGTTTTCGAAAGTGTATCGCGTGATGTTGCAGGCGGCCATTCCCTATCGGGCTACGGAAAATTCGCTTGACGATATTTTCGTCCGCATCAACGGCGAGATGGCGCCGCTGAGCCAGTTCGTGACGCTCAAGCGTGTCTATGGTTCGGAAACGCTGTCACGCTTCAACCTGTACAACTCCATCAG
>CAMWSI010000191.1 GCA_947176875.1 uncultured Bacteroidales bacterium | reverse complement strand
CATTTGTACGTGTCGGCGCAACTCTGCGATAGTTTGCCGGTCATGCTGATTTTTGACAGCGGGGCGGACTTTCTCTATCTTGACAAGGATTATGCCACGATGTCGGCTTTTAAGGAACAACCATTGCGTAAATACAGGGCTTTGATTGGCGGCGCCGGGAATAGCGGCGGGCAACGGGTGGATATGGTTCTGGATTCGATTCCCGTGAGGATGGAAGCCTATGTTTGTACGATTTCCCCGACCCCCATTATTCCTCTGCGTGAGATTGCGGGGCGGCATGCGGATGCGATGTTGGGAAATAATCGGCTGTTTGAAAAGCCGTTGGAAATAAATTATAGGCGAAGTTATCTTTTGCGGCATGATACCTTGACGGAGGAGATAATGCAGGGTTATACCCGTCTGCCGGCTGTGTTCGCAGACCAACGTATTTATTTGAAAGCGGCGTTGCGTGTGGATGCGGAGCAGGTTTTGAGCGGTTATTTTCTGTTCGACATTAGGGATTGGCGGCGGAGTCACGCTGACCGACTCTATCCGACGCACATTGGATTTGACGGATAAACCGAAAGCGCATTGGCGTTATCTGGCCGGCGGCATCGGCGGCGGTTCGGATGAATGGGTCTTGAAGACAGAGGCGTTTTCGTTGCTTGATACAATGGACAATGTTGTGATTGCTTGTTCGTTGAATAAGTCGGGCTTCTTGTCTTCCGGTTTTTATTTGGGGCTTATCGGCAACAAAGCCTTGTCTCGTTACGATTGGCTGATTGATGCTCCGAACCAAGCGGTTTATGCCCGTCCGAACAATGGCGAGGGGGCGTCAGCGGCCTATTTGCGGCCCCGGACTATAAAGAATGAGCAGATGATTTACATAGATCGAACCGACATAGGGGATGGCTGGGTTGTGAACGGCTTGCATGTCGGGGGCATTGCCGATACGGCAGGCATAAGATTGGGCGATACGATTGTTGCCATCAACGGCCGTGCGGTGCGGGATATCTTATGGGAGGAACAGCGTCGCGGTTTGAACCTGCAAGGCGAAACCCGTTACACGGTTCGCCCGAAAGACGGAGGCGAGCGGCATGTCGTCTTGTGGATTGGGGAGCGGTAGGCTGTTCAAGTCATTTTTTCGCCAAGTTTTCCGCCAAGCACAACGGCTTGATTAACGTCATACCAGGCCTCCAGTGCTTTTGGAAAACCTATTGGTTAAGTGTGTCCAGCTCTTAAATATCTGATGATAAGCGATGATTTTTTTTTATGCAGATTTGCAGTACAACTGCAAAATTGCATAGCGTATGTCTATATCGTTGATTGTATTTTGATTTTGTATAAATTTGTGTAATCCAATTGATCTGGAACCATAAGCGATAGGGGCATCCTTTCGGCCCCCTGTGCTTTAATCCATGATAACAAATAAGGTTGTTTAATGACCGTTCTTATAGGCTGCCTGCAACTTCTTGAGTTCGTTGAGGCGTTTGATATTTCTGTAGAGGCGGAACGGGAGTATGAAGATACCGATGCAAAAAGCTATGGTTAGTTTCAATAGGGCAATTAAACCCCAAAGTATGATGAAATAGTATAGGAATATAAAGGGGAGGAAGAACCATATGAAGGGTTGGCTATCAGAATTGCTTTTTTGCTCCTTGAATTTCTTTTTCCAAGGTCTTGAGTTGAATGATAAGGCATTCCATGCAGCGGGAATACCGGCGAAGATACCAAAAGTTAGAATGGCAATCGGGACGGGAGGAATTTCTTGTTCTGAGGGTTGCGTGGTTAGGAAAACGAATATTACAGCCCCGATTCCGAGAATGGCGGACCAAACCATTTCCCGAATAATGGCCTTAGACTCGGCGCGGATTTGGCGGAACGTGTACAGGGCTTCGGCGTTTTGCTGTTTTTGAAAGCAATTATCGCAGATTATTTGTTCATGCGCTGTCGCACATTCAAGGCATAGCCCTTTGCTACAATCGGGGCATTGGGCGACAGCCGGTCGGTCGGGATGATTGAAGCAATTCATGAGAGAAACCGTTTATGTAAAGTTGGAATATTCTACAAAGTTATACATTTCCTACAAGATACGAAAGAGGGCGCCCGCTCAGTCTCTCAAACATCCAATGGGGATAATCTTCACGCCGTCTTCGCGGGTGTATGCCATCTCTCCGCCTGTGAGGACAATCAGTAAATCCGGTTCCCGAAGCCTTATCTGTTTTTCGGTCTTGTTCTTCTCGGCTATAAGATGTTTGATTTTAAGAAGGTGTTTGACTCCGTCCTCAATCTCCCGGCTGCCGAGTTTACATTCTATCAGGGCATATCTTCCGTCGTTAAGATGTAATACCGCATCGGCCTCCAGTCCGAAGCGGTCATGATAATACGACAGACGGCCACCCAAAGCTTGCGAATAGACCCTTAGGTCACGGAAGCATAGACACTCAAATATGAAACCAAAAGTGCGGAGGTCAAGTTCCAGGCTCTCGGGCGATGCGCCTAAAGAAGCCACGGCAATCGAAGGATCCACGAAACAGCGTTTCTTACCGGTCCGTATTACCGTCTTTGAACGGATGGCCGGCGACCACGCCTCAATATCCTCTATGACAAAAAGTTTCTCCAGAGCGCCCACGTAATCATCAAACGTGGGCATGGATAACCCTTCCATTTCCTCTGCGACATCGGCAACCATTGACGTTTTTTTCGCCAGCGTACAGATATTTCGGGCGTAGGAACGAAGAATCAGTTGGGTCAATGTGGAATTTCTGCGTGTTTTGTCCACTCTCGAAATGTCCTTATTGCAGATTTCATCCACATAATCCTTGGCGATGAGTAATTTTGCCTTTGCGCTCATCTCGTCAAGAGACGCTGGCCATCCGCCACGGCATGCGGCAAATATCAGTTGCTCGATTGAAAGTTGAGAAGTCTCACCTTCAATATCGTAATCCGGTTCGTCGAAAAGGCGACGCAGCGAAATACGGCCGTTTGATTCAAGCGACTCGAACAGACTCATGGGATACATGGCCATTTGGGTAATGCGACCTGTTCCGGTATGCATTATTTCCGCATCGTCTATTACCGTTGAACCTGTCAGGATAAACTGTCCCTTTGCTCTCCGTTCATCTACCGCATGACGCACCGCGTCCCATATTACCGGAGCGACCTGCCATTCGTCAATGAGGCGAGGCGTGTCCCCTTTGAGCAATAG
>CAMWSI010000190.1 GCA_947176875.1 uncultured Bacteroidales bacterium | reverse complement strand
TTTTTCATGCAGTAGACGGCATACGCTATCATGTACGTTGTCGTGGGCTCGGAGCTGTGTATAATTGACAGGGGGGGGAGCCTTTCGGCAGTACGCCCGATGACTGGATGGTTTTCAACCCCATGTATTTGGAGGCAGGAAAGACCTATACGTTACGATATATGCAACGCGCTGGCGGTAATAGCAGTCGTGTGATTTTGGAAAGCATGATTTGCCGGGAGGCTTTTGCTTTTGGGGCGGCTTCCGATATCGTGCAGGCGGATAGGAACGAAATCAATGGTGTTACATACGAACCGGCTCAGTACACGTTTACCCCTACAGAGTCGGGTAATTATCAGTTGGCGTTCCGTTATAACGCGAATATCGTACAATCATCCGGTGTAACGGAAGAACAATTCAGCATATACCTCGACCATATCGGCTTGTTCGAAAACGAACGGCATGACCTTGAGTTGGCTTACGTCGATATTCCCGTAGAAGCTCAGATGGGACAGCGCAATGTGCTTATCAAGTGCGGTTATCGCAATTTCGGCGAGACCATAGAAGTATCGCGGCTGAAATTCTATTATCGGATCGGAGACCAAGCGGTTGTTGCGGAATCGGCATTAAGGAAGATTGAGGAAGGCGGTATAGGGCAACATAGTTTCGATACCCCGGCGGACTTTTCGCGCGATACGTTGAATGAAGTCCGTATTTGGGCTCAGGACGGCAATCAGGTCATTACCGATACGTTCAAGGTTACGATACGCAGTCTGAAAAGCCATTATCCGCCTTACCGGGATTTGCTGACGGAGGAAACGAAGGAGGAATGGCGTATATCGTCGTTGGCGGCCGAACCTTCCTGGCAGTTTGTACGGGAAGGCGTTTACGACGCGCCGTACGCTGTCCGGACAACGGCGTCTGACGGCGTTCTGGCCGAGTATCTGGTTATGCCGCCTATACAAATGCAGAAAGATACGGTTTATCTGATAGCCTTTTATGCCAAAAGCAGTCAGGAGCGGGCGGATGCGGCTCAAGCCGGTTTGAGCCTGGCCTATTCCACCAAAGGCTACGGCGTGGCCGATTTCGACCGGAATATCGGACGCGTCGAAACCTTGACGACGGAATATAAGCCATATTATTTCTATTTCAAGGCGCAGGAAAGCGGCCCTGTGTTTATTGCACTCCATTCTCAGTTACAGGCTTATAGCGGTAGCAATTGGATAGATCATATTGTGGTCATGGACAGCGTTTCGGCTTCCTATTCCTATATGGCCTTGACCGATGTCGCTTATCGGCGCGTGACCGGTTGTGACGAGGACCGGACGACGGAAGTGGAACTTGAAATCCGCAACGACGGTTATCTGGCCTATGATTCTGTGCCGATTCTGTATCAAATGGATGATTTGTCGGTTCAGACCTATTGGTTGGAGAACGGGTCGGCTGATATGTCGAGCCGGCGTTTCAAATTGCCGGAACGCTGGGATTTGTCCAAGGCCGGCAACCACCGTATGCGCGTATGGGTCGGTATGCCGAATGAACGCGACCGTTCCAACGACACGCTTGCCGTGGCGTTCCGGGCCGACGACATGGCGCGGTTGCCGTTAGGCTATGATTTCGAAAACAATGTGTTGCCCGGCAATGTGGAAGACCGGAACGGCGATCGTATCAGTTGGGAATTACGCCGCAATGCGGACAGCGCATACGACGGCCGTTACTATGTCCGGTATCAGGGAACGGGACAGGCATCGGCCGACGATTGGAAATTACCGTGTTTTTACGCCGATGCCGACGAATATACGTTGGATTTTTATATGAGTGCGCCTTATGCTTCCGAAGAGTTGTTGGAAATATACCTGTTGCATTACGACGAGACGGATACCGCCGGTCAAATGATTCAGGAACTGTTGCTGGATACCGTCGTCGCCCATACGGATTACCGTTTGTACCAATTGCCTTTCAGGGTCGGAGCGGGGCATTATGGCCTGATGTTCCGTATCAAGAGCGAGGCCGACGGCCGTACGCTTTGCATAGACAATCTGACGATAGCCGACTATGGTTTGAAAGACGTCGCCTTGACGGCCATCCTTTCGCCGGCGGAAGCCGATACCTACGATGCTCCCCTGGATGTGACGGTGCGGTTGCGCAACAACGGTCGCGTCACGATACACGACGTGCCGTTGGTGCTTACGATAAACGGCGAGGAGGTGCAAAGAGTGGAAGTGCCGACGATGGAGGGAAATGTCGAGATGACCTATACTTTTCCCGACCCGATTGATTTGCATGAACCCGGTACATACCGCATCGCGGTTTCGGCGGAATGGGTTTTGGATCAGCGCCCCGGCAACAACCGGCAGGAAATCACCCGCGTGCAGGGTGCGGAGTCGGATTTGTCTTTGACGGTATTGACGGAACCGATGGCCGGCCGCAAACCTTACGGCCGTGAGGAAACGCTGTCCGTTCGGATTGAAAACCGCGGTCGGACGACGGCAAACGATGTGCCGATAGAGGCGGTCGTCAATGGTTCGCGGCATCTGAACGGCATTTTGCCGGCGGTTCGTGCGGGCGAAGCCATCGTCTATACGTTCGATCAGACCGTCGATATGTCGGATTCGGCCTGGTACGAATTCGTGATCTGTCTCTCGCCGGCCACGCCCGACAACAATCCGCTGAACGATACGTTGTACAGTCGTATAGACGGCCGGTATCCCAAGACGGCCAACGAAGATGGGATGATGGCCGTTGTCCGGCTCGTTTACCCTAATCCGGCGCGTACGGTCTTGTATGTGGAGGTGCCGGGAGGCTTTACGCATCTCGAAATTTATTCGTTGCAAGGAAGGCGTTATCTGAACCGGCCGGTAACCGGTGTCCGGCGATACGAAATTCCGGTAACGGACTATCCGGAAGGCGTTTATGTTCTCAAACTGAGCGGCGAGGCCGGCGAAAAAACAGTCAAATGGATCAAGGCGCAATAACCTCCGCGTCCGTTCTGCATGTCGCATTGTTCGGCGGCGGGCGTGTGGCTTCCGACCGCACGCTTACGGCTGAATTGTGGCGTCATCTCAAACAGGGGGAGGCAGACGGCGTTTTCAAGCTGTATCTCCACAGGAGTTTGGCCTATTTGGGCGACGCGCCGGTCTTTGAGCGGGATTTGCCCGCCGATACGGATGTGTTGTTGAGTCTTGGCGGCGACGGCACGTTGCTCGATAC
>CAMWSI010000189.1 GCA_947176875.1 uncultured Bacteroidales bacterium | reverse complement strand
TCCGTATTGTGGGTACGCCGGCGGTGACGAAGAAGAACGACAGCATTGCGGCCATCACGTTTACGGTGGCTTGGGACAACAGTTGGAAGTCTTCCAAACCGGCCAATTACGACGCGGCCTGGATTTACGTCAAATGCTGGGACGGCGACCAGTGGAACCACGCCTATATAGCGGATACGGGGCATACCGCGGGCAATTCCGATTTGGCCGGCTACCGCGTCACGAACCGCGACGGCACTAAGAAGAAGTATCCGATGACATACGAATTGGGCAAGTCGGTCGTGTATAAGAAATGGCATGTCGATCCGGATGAAGATTCGGTGGTTGGCAATGTGGGGCTGTTCCTCTATCGTAAGGACAGCCTCGGCGCGGGCGACATCGTCGTGCCGGGCGTGTCGTTGCTGTGGAATTATAAGAACCAGGGCTTTACCTATGACGACGACCTCGTCGTAAAGGTGTTCGCGGTCGAGATGGTCTATGTGCCGCAGGGCGCGTTCTATTTAGGAGGCAAGGGTACCCAGGCCTCTCAGGTGGCTTCGTTCACGTCCAATGCGGCGGTATTCGGCACACCCTATTATGTGACGTCGGAGAAAGCCATTACGTTGGCCAACAATGCGAGCGACTCTTCGCTTTGGAGCATCGCGGGCATGGCGGCCGGTTCGTTGCCGGCCGCGTTTCCGAAAGGCTACCAGGCTTTCTATATCATGAAATACGAGTTGACGCAGGAGGCCTATGCCGACTTCCTGAACACGTTGAACCAAGGGCAGCAGGATGGGCGAGTTCAAGGGACGTTGGCCAACATAGCTGTAGGCGGACATATTTGGGATGGTGGTACAAATTCTTTGGCACCGTGGCGGAATTATTTGGAAGTCTCGCAGCGGGCACCGACCGTCACGTTCGGTGTGGATGCCAACAACAACAATAAATGTCACGAGACGACGACGGTGACGCGTACGGTGGGCGGCGTGACCGATTCGTGCGCGATGGGCATAGACGGGCAGGATTTGGCCGTGAACTTCGTGTCGATGTACGATTTGTTGGCGTATGCCGACTTCGCCGGGCTGCGGCCGATGACGGAATTGGAATACGAAAAGGCCTGCCGCGGCAACCGTCCGGTCGTCAACGACGAATATGCGTGGGGGGCTGTAACGATGACGTATGCCAACAAGTCGCACCATACGGCGGCGGCGTCTTGGTTCGCTTATAATACGACGACTATCCTCAATATCAATACGGGTAATGAACAGATGCCCGAGGCATACAATTGTGGCGCAGCACATGGGGGTACACAAGAGTATAGAAATTGGTGGTATTCAACACATTGGCATTCATGGAATTATTCGGCACCAATTCGTGTCGGTTGTTTTGCCGATTCTTCATCCACGCGGGCGGCTGCCGGCGCGACGTATTGGGGCGTTATGAACATGAGCGACAACTGTTCCGAACTCTGTATCAGCGTCGGCAATACGACGGCCGTGGGGCCGGGACGTTCGTTCGTCGGCGTACATGGCGACGGGCAGTTGCTCGCGAACGGCAATGCCGATGTGGCGGGTTGGGCCATGGTAACAACGGCGTCCTACTATATTCCGCGCGGTATGATTTTCCCGACGACAGTAAGTGGATGGATAAATAATTATAATTTTGACACTTATAAAGGCGGGGATTTTGTGATAGGTCAAAATCTTTTAGCGGGTATGGTTTCTTCGCGTCAGTTGGTCAACCATGCGGTCGTCGGTACGACGCGCGAATATGCGTCTTACATGTCCGGTATCCGTTGCGTCCGTACGGCCAAGGCGGCGAAGTAAACCCGACGGGGTTCAGACAAGATAACGGTCAGCGCGGGGCGGTTGCCGGTTGTTCAGGCCGGTGCCGCCGCGCGGCTTGCCTATTTTTTGGTGGATAATAAAGAAAACCTGTACGACGCATGACGTTGGGAGGGGAAGTATTTAACAGGATAAGGACGGTTCTGTTAACGGCGTTGCTGTTGGGACTGTCGGGGAATGGACTGTGGGCGAACAACATCAAGGTGGTCGGCCCGAAGATTGCGGATCACAAGGATGACGGCACGGCTTGTGTGCAGTTCGACCTGCTTTGGGAACATTCTTGGAAGGATAATATGCGCGCCAACTGGGACGCCGCCTGGGTGTTCATCAAGGCATTCCATGGCGACGTGGGCGAATGGAGCCATCTGTATCTCGATACGGACGCTTCGGCGCACACCTACGCTTCGGCCAACGTGCCGATGCTGATGGCGTTCCCCGTGGAGAAAATCATGGGCTTGCCGCGCTGTCCGGGCTTCTTCATTTACCGGCGCGACGCCGGCGCGGGTCCCAACGAGATAAAGGGTGTCAAGGTCAAGTTCAACTATACCGACCACGGCTATGTGCCCACCGACTCGATTATCGTGAGTGTGTTCGCGATAGAAATGGTCTATATTCCCAAGAGTACGTTTGTGGCGGGCGACGGGGTTTCCACCAACACTTTGCGTAAGATCGGCAACGACCTCAGTGTGGGGGCGGGGCAGCAGGTCTGGGATATGGGTATCGTGACAGGCGAGACGGGTCTGACGTTCAACGGCGAGCCTATTCCGGACGTCTATCCCAAGGGTGTGGAGGCGTTCTATATCATGAAGCACGAGATTTCCCAACACGCATACGTCGATTTCCTCAATACGCTGACGCAGATGCAGCAGGCTTCGCGCGTGCCGGTCAAGCCGACGGCCGCCGACAAGAGCTGGGCCATGGCGTTCGGCAGTTACACGAATCCTTCCGTTTACCGCAATTATATCCGGATCCGCACGGCCGCCCTCGCGGACGTGGCGGCCATTTACGGACACAGCATCGGCGGCTCCAACTGGGACCGCGAGAGCAACGGCGGCAATATCGCGTGCAATTTCCTCAATTGGGACGACGGCTTGGCCTATTTGGACTGGGCGGCCTTGCGGCCGTTCACGGAACTGGAATACGAAAAGGCGGGGCGCGGCCACAAACGCGTGATCCGCGGCGAGATGGCGTGGGGCTACAAGGCCGGTTTGCCGGTGGCCGCCACCAATTCGTTTACGGACGCGGGGCTGGCGACCGAAGTGGCCAAGGATCCGCAGGCCAATTACCTTGAAACGGGCAAGGCGCCCTGGGTCATGCGCGTGGGGGCGTTCGCCAAGGATTCCACGACGCGTTACGAGTCGGGCGGCACGTATTACGGGGTCATGAATATG
>CAMWSI010000188.1 GCA_947176875.1 uncultured Bacteroidales bacterium | reverse complement strand
GTTCAATATCCTTAACAGCCTGACGGACTTGGAAGATTTATACGTTTTGGATTTGTGCGCCGGTATCGGCGGCATCTCTTTCGAATTCTGTTCGAGAGGCGCGGCCGAAGTAGTGGCCGTGGACCGATACGCGCCCTGCGTCGAATTCATCCGCCAACAAGCCGCTACATGGCAAATGGAGAATCTACGCGTGTTGCGGCAAGACGTCTGCGACTACCTGCGCCAAGCTGCCGGCGGTACGGCACGTTTCGACATCATTTTCGCCGATCCGCCCTACGACGCGCCTTTCATCGACTCGTTGCCGGCACTCGTCGCGGCTTCCGGACTGCTCAAACCCGGCGGCCGTTTTATTTTGGAGCATGGCAAAGCCCATGCGTTCAACCTATGCCCCGGCTTCGAACAGGAACGGCACTACGGCAAAGTCCATTTCAGTTTTTTCCGTACTCCGGAGCTTAAATAACATGCGCCCGTTTCGGCTCAAAATCCCCACAACAATCCACTCAGTCCTATCAGAATCGCGACGAGGCTCTTGATTCCTTTGAGCCGAACGAATTGCCGGCGCGATTCGGACAACAATACAAGCGACGTATGCCCGTCCTGCACGAAAGCGTTTACCAACAGGACGCTCAGCGGTATGACCGAAGCCGCATACAGTTTGACGAACAGGAAATGCGGTCCCGAATACGGTATCCAACCGATACCGAGCGCCAGCAACATCCAGAACAAAGGCCTCAGCCAAAACCCGTCCGACTCGCCGGACATCGGTACAAACATTTCCCAACACAGCAAAACGTAAACGGTTCCCAACGTCCAAAGGAAAATCGAGAGAAAATGTTCCTTTACGACATGTCCCCAGAGATGCTCGCGGATGAAATGGGCATTGGCGCGGCACAATACCGCCAAGGCGGCCATCCCTAAAATCAGGAAAAGCCCGTTTTCAAACAGCCATTCGCCCCAACCGCCGCCATGGGCATGTCCGCCGTGTGCATGCGCCGCTTCGCAGCCCGCCGCATGACCGAACGGCAAATCGGCCAACAACCCGACGATATACCAAAGCAATATGCCTGCCAGCAACAACCGGATGCCAAGTGCCGAACCATGTCCTGCCGCTTCGGTCTCTCCTTCATGCGCATGTGCCTGCGCATGCCCGCCGCATACGGCTAAGTCTTCCGCATGAGTCTGCAAATGCCCGTACGAACGTGTTTTCCAATGCCGCATAGCCGGTATCCGATTGACCGACAGCCCCAACCCAATGCCCACCATCGTCAGCCCGAGACTGATCTCGAACGTGAGACCCGGCATCATACCCCACATCCTGAACGCATCGTCGCCCAAAGCCGTGACGGAGGCCGCCAAGACGGCACCGAACCGCCAGAAACCATGCGTATAGAAACTCACGGCCGCAAAACCGCCCACACAGCCAGGAATCCACCCCAAAAGTGCCCCTAAACAGACCGACTGCCATCCGCTGCGGCTTTCCGCCCGCACCCGCCAACGTCGTGTCGGACTTTTGAGCGCCACATATTCCATAAGCGTCATGATCATCAAGACGAAACACGACAACTGAAAAGCTTCTCCAAACGGCTCCGCCATCCATTTACTCCATTCAAACTGCATAGTCGAATTTTAAAATTTACCAATCCGGATAACGTACTTCCTGCAAAAACAATGCATATCCGGGTACCGATTCTCCCGCCCGGCCACGGTCGCGCCCTGACAATATCGCCGGCATGTCCGAAGCCGCGAAACGTCCCTGGCCGACGGCAAACAGCGTACCGGCCATCGCCCGCACCATATTGCGCAAAAAACGATCGGCCGAAAACACAAGGCAATAACGTTCCTCGCCCAACGCCTGTATTTCGGCACGGCGCAAATCGCAGACATGCGAATTGTCCGCCCCATGCAGTTTCTCGAACGCACTGAAATCGCGCCGTCCGACCAAAAAAGCCATGGCCGAACGCATGGCACTGAAATCCAAAGATGTCCGTACGAAATAACTGCATTCCGCTATAAACGGATTCTTGCGTAAATGAAAATAATAACGATAAGTCCGCTCCACGGCCGAAAAGCGCGCATGACAATCAACCGACGTCTCGAACAGCCGGAAAACGGCTATCTCTGCTCCCACCAACGCGTTCAACTGATAGACCCAATGCGCATAAATATCGTCCAATGCATCGGTCGCCTTTCCGCTCCGCGCAACGGCGGCCGACCATTGCGATTCTTCCAGATCGAAATGCGCATAATACGAAACGGCATGTACGCCGGTATCGGTACGTCCGGCTCCCGTCAAACGCACATGGGTCTTGAACAACACAGCCAAAGCATTTTCCAAAGTTCCCTGTACGCTCGGCGCATTGGGTTGCACCTGCCAACCGCAAAACGAGCGACCGTTATACGCCAGATGTAAGAAAAATCGTCTCACGGGATTTTACCGCTTTACAGGTTGGTTCAACGGCCGGCTGAACCGCATCCGGCCGCCGCCTGCCCCAAATTGTTCTACCGCAAAGGTACGGATAAAAACGAAAAAAGGGAAAGCGCCAGGCACTTTCCCTTTTCCATACGCCCGAAAGGACGTATTCAAGGCTGTTTATTTTACCAACAGCTTCTTGCTGGCCACGCCCTTTTCGGTCGTTATCTTAGCGATATACGTACCCGGCGCATAGGACGTCACATCAAATTCCAACACATTGTCGTTCATCGTGATCTGTTTGAGCAACGTACCGGCCATATTGTAAAGCTCCACCTTCTGGATCGGATCCAAAGCCACGATATTCACTTTATCGGTCGCCGGCAACGGATAAACGGAAACCGTCTGTGCATAAGTGTCCTTACCTTTCTCAATGGACGTACGATCTTGAATGACCGGATAAAGCATCGGCAAGAAATGCTCGCCATCGCCCAACGTCATATTCAAACTGAACGCATAGACATAAAGACCCGTCCCGTTGTCGTGCTGCGGGCAATCCGTAGGCGCGAAGCCCCAGTCGTCTTCAGCTTCATACGGCTGGCTTACATCAACCTCCGACTCATCGTCCTTCCACAACCATACCCAACGGTTTTCGTGATCCGAAAAATCGATACGCTGCCAAGCGGCCCACTCGTCAATGAAAGAGCACTTGTCGTTCGATTTGGCCGCCAAAGCCCAGTTCCACAACGAGTCATAGGCTTTGTTGTTCGTCAGTTGAGCTTCTACGGATATACCGAAATTGGCACTGGCCGGAAATACGTGTTCGAACATGCCGCCGATACGCTCCATCTG
>CAMWSI010000187.1 GCA_947176875.1 uncultured Bacteroidales bacterium | reverse complement strand
CACGTCTTTGGTCTGTAATATATCCATTGAAATTATGTTTTATAGCCTTTTACCTACGCTGACACAGCAGGACGGCAGACTTTACACTCTGCAAATATAGCATTTTACGCAAAGATTCACTATCTTTGCATGCTACATCGCGTAGCGACAAAACCCGCACGACTATGAAAACGAAGAAAATAATTCTGTTCCTGGCTTCTATCATCATTTTAAGCCTTTTATGTTGCAGTTGCGCGACCCAACAGGCCAACTACTCCGGCGGCGAGGTCTGCGGCTTTACGCCGTATCAGAAGCAATTCCGCGCCAAGAAGCCACAGGTTCATCCCGCACCCGACACGCCGATCGGCGGCGACTACATGCGCTACTAAATCCGTACTCCGCCTCATGCGCCTACGGTCTTTCCTTTGGTTCCTTTTGCTTTCCTGCGGTATCATGGGGACGATGCCGCAGACATGGGCTCAACAGTCCGAACCGGACGGACGGGCGGCACGACGGCGCGGCGGCACGGAAACGGCCGCACGGACGGCGATACCGGAGACAAGCCTCCGGCAGGATGTGTTGCGCGTGGAAACGGCTGTCTTTGAAGACGACCGCCCCTTTACAGTGCTTTCTTTAGGCGAATTGGGCGTTCTGGTCGTCATGAACCAGAATGCCATCGGGACGTCCGCTCCCGGACGCTCGCTCGCTTTCTACGACGAAAACTTACAGTTACGCTGGCGGACATCCGTCGAAGTGGAAGCCGAATACCAATATATCGGCTACCGCCTCGGCACGGACAGCCTGTACTTCGCACTTTCCTGTCTGCCGCATTACAAATCCGAACGGCCTTTGGCCGCCCTTTCGGTCTGCCTGGCCGACGGTACCTGGCGGATGAGCTATCTGCCGGTTGAGTTGCCGGCCAAATTGGAGATTCTTTCGCTCAATATGCGGACTGACGGTTGGGGTGGGTTGGCTTTGGCAAAGAACTAATACGATTGGTATTACTTGCCGCTGAACGCGGCGGCCTTCTCCGAAACACACGCGGCGACGGGTTCCGGCCCGGCGACACACGCCCCGGCTCCGTTATCCCTGAACCGCATTCCACTGGGGATAGACGACCGCCTGGAATGGTGCCATATTGCCGTGGACACGGCCGGCGGACAGATCTACACGCTGTTCCGCGACCGCAAACTTCGGCAGAACGGCCTGACGCTCTGCCGACACGGTTGGCAAGGCGAAAACCTGAGCGGTTTCGAGCTCCTGCCGCCCGACGAGGGGCTGCGCCTGATCGACGCCCGCATGAGCGTGCTACCCGACGGCCGCCTGTGGCTCGGCGGCACCTACCACCTCAGCCGCGAGAAACAGACCGTTTCGACCTACGACCGAGGCTCGGAGACGACC
Source organism: uncultured Bacteroidales bacterium (assembly GCA_947176875.1). Taxonomy (GTDB): domain Bacteria; phylum Bacteroidota; class Bacteroidia; order Bacteroidales; family P3; genus CAMXAS01. The sequence continues at coordinate 1,884 of CAMWSI010000187.1, read as the reverse complement.
GGCCTGTTCGCCGCGCTCTATGAAACCGCAGGTTCAGCAAACGCGACCGGCGAATCTGCGACCCTGTCCCGCCTGACGTTTTGGAAACGCGCCTACTACGACTTCCCCGACCTCGAACACCGGCTGAGCCGCGAAGCCTGGCACGACCTGCAACGCGCGCAGGAGAAATCCAAGGGACGCACCATCATTCCGGCGTTCACGACGCAGGTTCGCGTCGGGCAGGCCACCGATGCCGAAACCGCGCCCGGCGCCCCGCTCTATGTCTTGGGCGAGGTCTATACGCGCCTTGTCAATACGACCACCGAAATGTATTACGATGCCTACGGCCGGATGGTACCATACACACGCACCTATTTCGAAGGCTTCCGGTTCCGCGACGGCTTTCTCGCGCGTTTCGACAGCCTCGGCCATGCGGTGTCGGAAACCGTTTTCGATTTGGACCGCAACCGCCGCTACGATGACCTGACCGAATACAGCCAATGGGCGGCCGATACGAACGGGCGGACACTGTACATCTATCCGATAGACGACCAACTGGCCTACCGCGTACTCGGTTCGGTTTACGGTCCTTCGGACGAACCGTCCTCTTTCCGTCTGCCGCCGCTTTATCAATACGACAAAGTGCAGAAAAGTTGGGGCGGCGTGCTGACACCTTGGTACGGCCGCCATTACCTCGCGTTCGGCTATCAGCAAATCCGCAACACGCGACTCGGCAACAGCCGCCGCAACGTGTTCTATCTCCAGAAGATTACGGTAGAGTAAAGCGCCAGGAACGCTCCTAACCCTTGCGGCACAAAGGCAAGGCCCCGCAACCTATTTGCCGCGAGGCTCAACTTACCTTGTTCTGTGGCTCCATGATTATTTTAGTTTATCGTACTCTTCATCGGTTACGGGTTCAAGCCATTCGTTCGAAACGTTCTCGCCGGGAACCTCGAAAGCGAGGTGTGCGAACCAACTGTCGGCTGCCGCTCCGTGCCAATGCTTCACGTGCGCCGGAATGTGGATGACCGTGCCGGGAAGAATCTCCACAGCGGGTTTGCCCTCCTCCTGATACCAGCCGCGACCCGCCACGCCTACGAGCATCTGACCGCCGCCCTCTGTGGCACGGTGGATATGCCAGTTGTTTCGGCAACGTGGTTCGAACGTGACGTTGGCGATGGATATCTGTTCCGACGAAATGCGGGCGAGGTAGCTGTTGCCGATGAAATACCGCGCATACGCCGTATTCGGTTCGCCGATGGGGAAAATCATTTCGCGCTGGAACACGGCTTTTGCGTTCTCTTCGGTGGTGTCTTCCGCCCATACGTCTTTGGCCAGACGGAATGCCGCCCATGCCTTGGGCCAACCCGCGTAGAAACCGATATGCGTGATGATTTCGGCGATTTCGGTGCGGGTGATGCCGTTTTTCTTCGCCTCCTGAAGATGGAAGCCCAGCGAGCTGTCGGTAATACCCTGACTGATGAGCGAGGTAATCGTTATCAAACTGCGGTCGCGAAGACCGAGGCGGTCGGTGCGGCTCCATACCTCACCGAAGAGGATGTCATCGTTAATCTCCGCGAATTTCGGAGCGAACCCGCCCAATTGGTCGCGTCCGGCCGTCTGTACTATCTTTTCCTGTGCCATAATTTGAAGTGTCAGTGTGCAGAATACTGCTGTTAAAATAATTCTTTTCATGAGTTTATGAATTTACCGTCCGACCTGCCGCTGCTGCTCGGCATTGTAGCGGTCGCCAACAACGGGAATGGCGGCGACGGCCGTTTCAAGTTCGCGCCACTCCTCGGCAGTGAGGTTGAAATCGAGTGTACGCAGGTTTTCTTCCAAATGAGAAAGTTTCGTCGTTCCGGGAATCGGCACGATCCACGGGGCTTTCTGCAACAGCCAGCC
>CAMWSI010000186.1 GCA_947176875.1 uncultured Bacteroidales bacterium | reverse complement strand
CTTACAGACCGTCCTCAAGCAGATCTAAAGAGCCCCGGTCAAGCCAACAGCCATTGCAACACATTGATGCGCCGGATACCGTTGTAGTCGGCATCCGGATCCTCGTCCAACGTCAATAAATACTTGGGGTATTGATCGTTTATCTTTTGCAATGAGGCCAATTCGCGTTTCAGCGTTGCCTCGTCACGCACGGTGGCCGCTACCTGATAATACGCCGGTCCTTCAGTTCCCATCGCCACAAAATCGACTTCCAAATTATCCACCTTGCCGACATACACCTTCTTTTTACGCCGGATCAGTTCCAGATAGACGATATTCTCCAAAATACGGCCGGCATCGAAATTCCGGCTGCCCAACAATAACCGCCGTAACCCCATATCCACAAGATAGTATTTCTCCAGGGTCTTCAGATACTGCATACCTTTTATATTATAGCGGTCTGCCCTATATATCACGAAACTTTCCTGCAGATAAGACAAGAATTTCTCCACGGTTTTGACATCCATTTTCCGGCCGGCCGACGTCATCGTATCGGCGATACGTTTCGTTGACAAAATATTGCCGATGTTGTCGGCCACAAAACGGATTACACTCTCCAACATCGTCACGTCGGCCACTTTATTGCGCGAAACGATATCTTTCAATACAATCGTGCTGTAAATACCGTTCAGATAATCCAACCGTTCCGGCTCCGCCTCTATCTCCAACACATAAGGAAACGAACTGAACGAGATATAATCGGCATATTTCCGTGACAGATTGGTTCGGCTACCCGTTCCCGCCACATATTCTTTAAACGAAAGCGGCAACATGGCGATTTCCACATAACGGCCCGACATCAGCGTGGCGATTTCATGCGAAAGCATATATGCATTGGAACCCGTCACATACACATCCACGTTTGGCTTGATATGCAGACTATTCACCACATCGGGAAAATCCGTCACGTGCTGTATCTCGTCGAAAAAGACATAAGTCTTCCGTTTGGAAGCCAAACGCTTTTTCACATATTGGTAAAGTTTTTTCGGATCCCGCAAATCGATATAATCATAATCCTCGAAATTGATGCGGATGATTTGCGCTTCCGATACCCCCGAATCCAGTAAGTATTGACCGAACAAATCCAACAACGTTGACTTTCCGCAACGCCGAATACCGGTAATGACCTTTATCAACTTTTTATCTTTAAACGCTTTAAGTTGATTCAGATACAAGTCTCTCGCTATTGTTTCCACCATTTTTCCGTGATGTTTGAGCCAAGCAAAGATACAAAAGTTTTGGGAATACAATCACTAAAACTTACTACTTTTTCAAAGTTTTGGGAATACAATCACTAAAACTTACTATTTTTTCAAAGTTTTGGGAATACAATCACTAAAACTTTCGACAAGGTAAATATTGTATGACCTTTCTGTTTTGCGTATATTTGTAATTCATAAACAGATAGCAGGAACTCCATAACGCCTTTACCATGAAAACACCATCGAATAAAATCTTTCCTTTTATATTACTTATAATCTTAGGTTTTATATTCAATGGCTGTACCATGATGGCTCCCGTTGTCACCAAATCTTCTGATTCAATCCATAATTATCGTTATTTCTATATTACACCGACAGGTAACTATACCTCCAGTTCCGGAGTGTATAGCAATCAATTTGGCACTTATGGCGGAACTGTCAAATCTATTAATCCCGCCTCCATCATCTCTGGAATACTTCTCAAAAAAGGATTCGTCCAAGTAAACGAAGTCAGCCCTACGAATGCAGACAAAACAATGATTATAAACTTCGCTGAAACAGGACGACGACAAATTCTTCTCGGATATTCAATAGAAGTGACCATACAATTTATATCTGCCGAGACACAAGAACCGATATGCACTTGTACAGCCGAAGGTATGGGAGATACGGAAGCCGACGATGTCCGCATTGCGATACAACGCGCCCTCGAACCCATTTTTTAGACGCCATAAAACTTGGAGAATATTCTATGCCAACGACATCCGAACTGGAAAACGATATCACCGCGCTGAAGAATGCCATTGATGAAGGCATCAACAATGGCATCGCTATGGAATTCGACCCGCAACAACATCTTCAGTCTTTGAAATTTCTTCGTATCTTTGTCTCCTTGTAATACAAAGAGGCGGTAAACGCCCGATGCAACGCTATGGGAGCTTTTATACAATGGTGTCTGGATCACCTTAACTATTGGACTATTACACTCTTGATGACCATCGAGAGTTCTTTCATTCCGTTTCCTTCGGAAGTCATCGTGCCGCCGGCCGCTTACCGCGCGGCCTCCACAGGCGAGATGAACCTGTTGGCCATTCTGCTCTGCGCCACGCTCGGCGCCGTGCTGGGCGCGCTCATCAACTACGGCCTGGCCGTATGGCTCGGACGGCCGCTCGTGCTCAAATTCGTGAACAGCAAAGCAGGCCATCTGTGTATGCTCAACGAAGAGAAACTGCATAAGGCCGAAGCCTACTTCAACCAACACGGCGCCGTCTCGACGCTCGTGGGCCGGCTCATTCCGGCCATCCGTCAGCTGATTTCGATTCCGGCCGGACTTTCCGGTATGAAACTGTTGCCGTTTATCGGCTACACGGCCTTGGGCGCCGGCATCTGGAACAGCGTACTGGCCGCGCTCGGCTATTGGCTGGAATCCCAGATTCCGGAAGACCGCCTTATAGAGACCGTAACACATTACAGCCACGAAATCGGCTACGGCATCGCGGCCGTCGTGGCGGTGGCCCTCATCGTCCTCATCGTAAGACGGCAACTGAAAAAACAGAAAAACGGACAAACGCCCGCGGCGGGTCAGAACCTGTAAATCCGCTCAGGGTCAGAACATATCACATGCCATTCATAAAATTTCGAGATACATCCTATGAAACCTTTTGACATCTCCGGCCTGTCGGCCCGTATCGCCGCCCTGACGCTGTTCTTCGGCCTTACGCCCGCCGTCCATGCCCAATATACCGTGGAATCGGTACAGGGCGCTACGGAAACCCCCATGGGACGCGGGCTGTTCTACTATCTGCCGCAAAACGGCATAGAATTGCAGATCACCGTTGAGAAGACCACGTACAAGAAAGGCATCTACGGCGACTACGCGGCCAAACTCCTCGGCATCGACAATTATATCAAAGAGGACAAAAGCGTCTATAAAATCGTGGCGGCCGAACTGCGCAACACCGTACAGCCCGACCCGCAGCAGCAATACTGCATCTACGCCAACCGCGCCGACCAGTTTCCGTCCGT
>CAMWSI010000185.1 GCA_947176875.1 uncultured Bacteroidales bacterium | reverse complement strand
TGTCGCGCCAGAGGAAGGGTTCGGGCGGGAAATAGGCCTTGACCGGATGGCGGTCGGCCGTGCGCAGGTAGGCTTCGATGAGGCCGAAGGGTACCTTTCCGTAAAGCCCGGCCCAAGTGCGGATGACGTCCGTTTTAAGGATATGGATGCCGTTGTAAGCATAGGTTCGCATCGTGGCGGCATCGAAAGCGGCCGGCGCACCCGCCCCCGGCTTCCACGCGCCGGTCTTGCGGTTGTACCAGCCGTAGATGCGGCCGTCATCGGCCGAAACGGCCAAGCGGCGGTCGGTTTCCCTATCCTGCAACACCAGCATCGCGTCCGCGCCCGCCGCCTCGAAATCGGCACAGAGGCGGTTCATATCCAAATTGCTGAACACATCGGTATTGTGTACGAGCACGTAGTCACAGCCGTCCAAAAACGGCAGCGCATGCGTCAAGGCTCCGCCCGTATTCATGAGTAAGGCGCGTTCGTCGGAGACAAGGCTGTGGAGCGGTCGCCCGCCTCCGCTCACAACCGCGGCCACACGTTCCCGCAGATAGGCTTCGAGGCGGTCGGCATGGTGGTGCACATTGACGACGGCCTCCGTAAAGCCCGCCGCTTCAGCCTTACACATCACCCACTCGATAAGCGGCAAATCCCGATACGCCACCAGAGCTTTGGGCGTCTCCTGCGTCAGCGCCCCCAAACGGCTCCCCAATCCGGCCGCCGGAATAAACAGCATCCTTTTCATACTTCTTACCTCCCTATACTTCAACTACTTTCACTTATAAACCTGAGCCCTAGTCTTTTTAACCTCGGCTACGCCCCTTAACCTTTCAATGGCAACCGGATCCCGCTATTCGTACAGATAATAACGTTCGGCTTTCGCGCGATAGGCCGCCAAAGCCGGCTGCCAGGCGGCCCGTATCTGTTCCTCGCTCCAGCCCGCCTGTATCTGGGTTTCCAAATCGGTTGAACCGGCCAGTTTGCGGAAGAATTTGGTAAAGAACCGCGCGGAATCGGGGTAAGCCCTATACATCACCAGAAGCGGTTGCAGATTCAGGTAAAGCGGATGAAACGCCGTATCGTCCGCCGCCGGCCGACGCGCCGAAATCAGACCGTCGGCATCCAGCCAGCCGGCCACCTGACGCGCCTCGTAGCCGCGGCAGTCGCGGTCCCGGTAAGGTGGATCGGCCGCCTTGCCGGGCATGGAAACGGGACGGAACGTATAATCGCCCACCGGCGATTCCGCAAAGCCGTAGCAGGCGAACGGCCGGTCAGTGCCGCGCCCCACGCTGACGGGCGTACCCTCGAACAGACAGAGCGACGGATAGGCCACAATGGAGGTCTGGGAACGCAGATTGGGCGAAGGCGGCAACGGCAAGGCGTAAGGCGTGCGCCGCGTATAGCCTTCCAACGGAATGACGGTCAAAAGACAGCTGTCACCCCCGGCAGGCCGGATCCAGCCCTCGCCCTGTATCATGCGGGCGTACTCGCCTATCGTCAGGCCGTAAAGCAAGGGCACCGGGTGCATGCCGATGAACGAACAGCAACAGGCCGTGTCCAGCACCGGCCCGTCCACCGCGCCTATATGCGGGTTGGGACGGTCGATAACGATGAGCGGCAGGCCCGCTTCGGCGCAGGCCTCCATGACGTAATGCAAGGTGGATATATAAGTATAAAAACGCACGCCGACATCCTGCAAGTCGAACAGCATACAATCCAGGCCGGCCAAATCTTGGGGCGTCGGCTTTTTGTGCGAACCGTAGAGCGAGACGACCGGCAGACCGGTCTGCGCGTCCGTCCCGCCCTTTACGTGCGCCCCGGCCTCGGCTTCGCCGCGCAGGCCATGCTCGGGCGAAAAGAGACGCACCACCGTTATGCCGTCCGCCAACAGACTGTCCACCAAATGGATGGTGGGCGGCACGGGCGCATTTTCCATCCCGTCCCGGGCGGATTGGAAATCCACGGCCGTCGAAAATGCACCCGTGCCCGGCGGCCGCTTGTAGAATACGGAGGCGTGGTTGGCCACGACGCCGACTCTTTTACCCTCCAACAGTGGGTAATAACACTCGGTGCGCTCCACCGCCAAGCGGCCGCCGGCGGACCGCGGCGGCGTACTACCGCCCGCGCAACCAACGGCCAAACAAACCGTCAGCGCCGCCGCGACCGCCGCCCACCGGCCGTATCGTCCTTTTTTTTCCATATCTCGCATACTATTTCAACGCTTCCAAAGATACGCTTTTTTCCGCATTTGCTATTGCACAGGGCATTCCGTAAATTTGCACACGATGAATCTACCGTTTTTTATCGCACGCCGCTGGACGTCGGCCGCCCCTCAGAAACATACGCAACGCATCCTGCGCATGGGCGTGGCCTGCATCGCGGTCTGCACGGCCATCATGGTGCTGGCCGTCTGCATCCTGGTCGGTTTCAGACAAGGCATCACCCAAAAAGTCTTCGGCTTCGGGTCACACCTACAAATTCAACCCTACGTTCTCCATGATGCCGAGCCTTATCTGGATCTCTCCGATCCGTATATCACCCGCCTCACGGCCGAACATCCGGCCATCAAACGTTGGGATCCGTTCCTTTACAAAGAGGGACTGCTCAAAGGCGAAGACGCCAGTATCGGCATTATCTTCAAAGGATTGCCTGTTCAATTCGACACTGCATTCTTCGCCCGACACCTCCTGACAGGCCGCCTGCCCCGTTTCGGCGAAAAGCCCTCGAACGAAATCCTGGTTTCCGAAAAGACGGCGCGGACACTGAACCTGAAACCGGGCGACAAGGCCCGCACCTATTTCATTACGGGCGAACAACTCCGCCCACGCGCCCTGACCGTGACGGGCATATACAAAACCGGCCTGAGCCAATTCGACGCCACGTATATATTGGGCGATATCCGCCAGATACAGCGTTTGGAAGACCTGCCGGAAAATTTCATCGGCGGCATCGACCTGCAACTCCACAACCCGCAGATGCGCCACGCCGTCTGCGACGACCTCGCACGCACGTTACCCTACGAATGGAGTTGCTATCCCTGCGACCGTCTGTTTCCCGAAATCTTCGACTGGCTCGCCCTCATAGACGTAAACGTATGGGTCTTGTTGGTCATCCTGTGGACCGTAGCCATCATCAGCCTGCTTTCCATCCTGTTTATCTGTATGATAAGCCGAAAACCACAGGCCGCCATGTTGCGCGGCATGGGCTTGGGGACATCCGCGTTGCTGCGCGTCTTCCTATGGCAAGCCGCCCTCATTCTCGGCAAAGGCATGCTGCTCGGCAACCTCGCCGGCCTACTGG
>CAMWSI010000184.1 GCA_947176875.1 uncultured Bacteroidales bacterium | reverse complement strand
TTTCTCCTCTATGAGCGAAACCCGCAACAACAGGTCTTTTTTCAGCCCCTCGGCTTCCTGCATCCGGAAACGGTCCACGGCGCCCAACACTTCTTCCGCCAGCCCCCGCAGTTCCACACCGGCGGCCGCGAGTTCCTCCGCTCCGCACTCGGCCTCCTCAGGTTTGCGCCAAGCCTCGGACTGCATCGCCAACGTCTGCCCTAAAACGGCCGGCAACCAAGCTTTCGCCTCGCCGGACAAACCGTCTTGACACGCACACCATTGCGACAACTGCCGATAGGCCTTATCCAGAAACTCCGTCCGCAATTCCGGCAAACGGCCGGCATCCTCGACTTCGTTCCGCACCGTCACGCAAATCTCCGCCTTGCCGCGTTGCAACCGACCGGCCACGAGCGCACGCAAGTCGTTTTCCAACTCCCTGTACGGACCGTTCCAACGCCATGTCGCATCCAATGCCTTGGAATTTACACATTTAATCTCTATACTGATTTTCTTGCCCTGCCATACGCGGCTGCCTTTGCCGTAGCCGGTCATCGATTTAATCATACGTTCTCGGTTTTATCAAAACACGCTTTACGGAAGGGAATACGCTTCCCGCTCCGCCAAATATCCTACAAATTTACTCTGAAACCTACTAATTCGCAAACTTTGTAACGAAGCCCACGCCCTTGCCCGCAATCCGGCGGCACAGGAATCGCAGCATCAGAATGCGAATTTGAAACCGATGTTAAGGCCGGTGTGCCGGACAGCGACCCGAATTTCGCCTTCCCGTTTTGGAAATAAGACGCCAATTTGGTAAGTTTGTAATCCGTTATCATAGTTGTGTTATGGCGTCTTCCGATACCTTGAATCCGTCCGCGACGCCCGTTGCGGAAGAAACGGCCGCCCCCATGCCGCAGGAGGCTTACAACACGCAGTTGTTCGACGATAACCTGCGTCTGTTCAGCGCGATGATAGACGACATCCTTGCGGCTAAGAAATACATTTATTTAGAGACTTACCGTTTTTCGAACGATGCCATCGGCAAACGATTCCGTGAAGCATTGTTGCGCAAGGCGCAGGAAGGCCTGGATATCCGACTGCTCGTCGATGCCTACGGCACCCAGGCCAACGAACTCTTTTTCGCCGATTTGCTGGCGGCTGGCGTCAAGTTGCGTTATTTCAAGAAAATCAAGTTTTTCTTATCCAATACATTTGCCAGAAACCATACGCGAAGCCACCGCAAACTTCTGCTGATAGACGACAGAATCACCTATATAGGTTCATCCAACCTGACCTCGTACGCCATCAGTTGGCGTGATTTGAACCTGCGGATCCAAAGCCCCATCACCCATAAATTCCGCGGCGTTTTCTTTCAAAATTACGAACAATACAAATTCTACGAACTCGTACCGTTCGAAAAAAAGAAAATCATTTCCTACCACGGTTACAACATCATACAGGACACCCCCTCCACTTATTACCAGACCGTGCGCGACTATACGCTCAACCTGATCAAGAACGCCAAACGGGAAATCCTGATCGAGACGCCTTATTTCCTGCCGGGCCATAAAGTGCGCAAGGCATTGGCCGAAGCGGCCGGACGCGGCGTGGACGTCAAGGTTTATATTCCGTTGCATTCCGACGTACCGCTCATCGACCTGCTGCGCAACAAGTATCTGGGACCGCTCTTCAAACAAGGCGTACGTTGGCGGCTGTTCCGGCCGGACAACCTGCACGCCAAATGTATGCTCATAGACGGCAAACGTTTTTTCATGGGTTCGGCCAACCTGGACTACCGCAGTTTCCGCTACCAATACGAAATCATGCTCTACGGCGAACACGCCGAAACCATGCGGCTCGTGCAGGCCCATTTCGCCGAGACCGACCGGCATTGCAACGATTTGGACTACGACAAATGGAAAAACGTACCGTGGATCTACCGTTTCGCGGAATGGCTGATCACCCCTATCCGGCGATTGTTCTGAGCGCGACCGTTGGCACGACGCGAGGGCGCGCGGTGATGGCGATCGGTGGGGGAAACGGTGGATGGTAGATGTTTAATAAATTTATAACTACAATAATATGAACGAAATTCTGAATCAACTCAAACCGGAGGGCGTATGGCGTTACTTCGGCGAAATCCTGCGCATTCCGCGGCCTTCGAAAAAAGAAGAAAAGATACGCGAATACCTGTTGGCTTTCGGCCGGGAGCATGGCTTGGAAACCTTGCAGGACGAGACCGGCAACGTCTTGATCCGAAAGCCGGCTACACCGGGCATGGAAAACCGTCAGGGCGTAATCCTGCAATCGCACATGGACATGGTCTGCGAGAAAAACGCCGACTCCAAGCATAATTTCGACACCGACCCTATTGAAGTCCATATCGAAGACGGCTGGCTCAAGGCCAAAGACACGACGCTCGGCGCGGACAACGGCATCGGCTGTGCGTTCGAACTGGCCGTTTTAGCCGACAAAACCCTCGTACACGGCCCGTTGGAATGTCTGTTTACCGTGGATGAAGAAACGGGACTGACCGGCGCGTTCGGGCTACAACCGGGCTTTTTGCAGGGAAAAATCCTGCTGAACCTCGATTCGGAAGACGACGGCCAATTCTTTATCGGCTGCGCGGGCGGCATCGACACGCTGGCCGAAGTGCCGGTCAAAACCGAAACGCGGCCGCAGTCGCATACGAAAGCTTTTACTATTCATGTCAAAGGCCTGAAAGGCGGCCATTCCGGCGACGACATCAACAAAGGCCTGGGCAACGCCAACAAGTTCCTCGTGCGTTTCCTCTGTGTCCAGACCGAACCGCTCGCATTGCGCATAAGCGACCTGCACGGCGGCAATCTGCGCAACGCCATCGCACGCGAGGCCTCGGCGGTGGTCTGCCTGCCCGAAGACCGTGTGGACGGCCTGCTGAAAGCCGCAGAGACCTACGAGGCCGTTCTGAAACGCGAATTCAAGACCGAACCCGGCCTGCGCTTTTACGCCGAACCCGCTGATCTGCCCGCCCAAGTATGGGAACCCGACCGGCAAAAACGTTTCTGCGATGCGATGTTCGCCTGCCCGCACGGCGTGTTACGCATGAGTTCCGATATTCCCGATTTCGTGGAGACATCGACAAACCTCGCGTCCATGCACTACGAACCCGAAAACGGCTTGATACGACTCAGCACGAGCCAACGGTCTTCCGTGGAATCGGCCAAGGTGGCGGCCGCCGAACGCATTGCGGCCTGTTTCCGCCTCATAGGGCCGGACGTCCGCATCCACCACAGCGACGGCTATCCGGGCTGGACGCCCGACCCCGCCTC
>CAMWSI010000183.1 GCA_947176875.1 uncultured Bacteroidales bacterium | reverse complement strand
ACGCGAAAGCGCGCGTAACAACGATACAAAGTAACGGTGTAATTTGGAAACATGCAAGTGATTGACGGCTTGTATTTTAATTATTTTTACCGTAACTTAGCACCCGTCTTCGAAAAAAAGGAGCGCGTTTTTTCAACTTGAAGTCATTGATTATGTATCCATTGCATTTATCCGCGATAAAGTTACGCATCCTTTTCGTTTCGCTGAATTTCATCCGACCTTTTTCGCTTTTAATGGTGGCGGCCGCGATGGTTTCCCTGCCGCTCCGGGCGGAAGAACGCGACCGGCAGTCGGAACACGCCATTTCGGCGGGCTGGATGCAGACGCGCGTCTATAATGGGTATATCGGTTTCCTGCCCTATGAGGGCCCGCAGTTCGGCCTGCTCTACGACGGGCGCCGCGCCATGCGGCCGGCGAACCTGTTTCAAGAATGGCGCATACAAAGTGAAATCGGCGGGCTGATGAATCCCGCCAAATCGCGGCGGCAGACGAGCGGCCGCCTGCAAGTCCACTATGGTTTGGGCGCGGCGGTCTTCGAAGCGCAGGGCTTCGATATCCGCGTGGGCGGACAACTGCAATGGGACAGCCGCCTTTTCTACCAGCCCGCCTACGGCAACAGTTGCTTTCAGGTGGGCACCCAGCTGCAATTGGCGTTCAACGCGCGCTTCGGCTACGAATTCCTCATCAAGGAATTTCCGATACGCCTGCATTACCGCATCGGGTTGCCGCTCATTGGCGTCGGCTTCGCGCCGGACTTCGGGCATTCCTACTACGAAATCGTGGATGTAAAGGGCGAATTGGGCCGGCAACTCATCGCGACGAGCCTGCACAACGTATGGAACCTGCAAAACGAATTCGGCATGGACTTCGTTTTTAAGCACTGCGTGTTGCGGCTCTCGTATGCGGGCTACTCATTTTGGAGCCGGTACAAGGGTGTTTCACAGGAATGGCACAGCCACGGCGTTCAACTCGGTTTCGTGGTTCGGATGGAAAATGTAAGCGGACGATGAAAAACACGATTTCAAACAAACGGGACAAAACGGTACGCTCCGCATGGCTGGGCACGGTGTTGATGGCGGCGACAGGTCTGACAGCGGTCTGTACAACGGCTTGCCACAAACTGGAGTACGAATACAACGACGGGCTCTACAATTACGATGTCCTGTGGAAAACATTGGATCAACGCTATTGTTTCTTCTCTTACAAGAATATTAATTGGGACAGCCTCTACGACGTCCACCTCGCGCAATTGAAACACTGCCGCACTTCGGACGAAATCTTCAAGACCTATTGCGACCTGATGGCGAACCTGCGCGACGGGCACGTTAACCTTTACGCCGCGGGCGACGTGGGCCGTTACTGGAAATGGTACACCGACTATCCGCGCAACTTCTCGCAAGAGGTCGTGGAGCGGCATTACCTCGGCGACGACTACCGCATCGCGGCCGGCCTGTCCTATACGATTCTGCGGCCGGAAGCGGATCGCAAAATCGGCTATATCCGCTATGAGAGTTTCAGCGACGGTTTCGGCGAAGGCAACCTGCTCAGCCTGTTCAAATATCTGGAACCTTGCTACGGCCTGATTATCGACGTGCGCGACAACGGCGGCGGCAGTCTTGACTACGCCACCTCGCTGGCGGGTCACTTCGCGGACGAAAAAACACATTACGGCTATATACGCCACAAGACGGGACCGGGACACGACGACTTCTCGACACCGGAGCCGCACTACATAGAGCCCTCGGAACATATCCGCTGGCTCAAACCCGTGGTCGTGCTCACGAACCGGCATTGTTACAGCGCGACCAACACGTTCGTCTGCATGATGCGGCAACTGCCGAACGTCACGATTCTGGGCGACTCGACCGGCGGAGGCGGTGGTCTGCCGTTCAATTCTGAACTGCCCTGCGGCTGGACGTTCCGCTTCTCGGCCGCGCCGATGTTGGACATAGACGGCCAACACATTGAAAACGGCCTCGCACCCGATGTCTTCTGCGCCTTGGACACGGTGGCCTTGCGCAACGGCACAGACAGCATGATAGAGACTGCCGCCGACCGCTTGCAGGCCGCGCAATAAAAACGAGACACCCGACCTCATTTGCATGAAATCGGGTGTCTCGCTTACAATCATGAAAAAGAACCTTAACCTCCAGTCCTTTGTACTCCATAGGAGAATCGAACTCCTATTTGCAGAATGAGAATCTGCTGTCCTAACCGTTAGACGAATGGAGCGTTTCGCGGCAACCGCCATTATCGGCGGCTTTTGAGGAAGCAAATTTAGGACTTTTTTTTCTATTTCACAAATAAGGCGTATTTTTGCATTATCCTGCCTAAATGGGGTGCGACGGAACCAAACCGCTGAAAATAGACATCGGCTTCGTTTCGACCTATGGTTCAGCCCGTTTTGACAGACGACACCTTGTAGATTTTGACCCTTATGAAGAACATCCGGAATTTCTGCATCATCGCGCATATCGACCATGGGAAAAGCACGTTGGCGGACCGTCTTTTGGAATATACCGGCGCCGTGAGCCAACGGGACCTGCAGGCGCAAGTGCTGGACGACATGGATCTGGAACGGGAACGCGGTATCACGATCAAGAGCCACGCCATTCAGATGCGCTATAAACACGAGGGGGAAGAATATACCCTGAACCTCATCGACACACCGGGACACGTGGATTTCTCTTACGAGGTCTCGCGTTCGATAGCGGCCTGCGAGGGGGCTTTACTGATTGTCGATGCCACGCAGGGCATTCAGGCGCAGACGATTTCCAATCTGTATTTAGCATTGGAGAACAACTTGGAAATCATCCCTGTGCTCAACAAAATGGACCTCGACAACATCATGCCCGAAGAGGTCAAGGACCAGATTTCGGATCTGGTGGGTTGCCCGCAGGAAGACATCATCGCGGCCAGCGGCAAGACCGGCATGGGCGTGGAAGAGATTCTGGAGGCCATTATCAAGCGGATTCCGGCGCCGAAAGGCGACGCGGAACAACCGTTGCAGGCCTTGATTTTCGACTCGGTCTTCAACCCGTTCCGCGGCATCATCTCATACTTCCGCATCATGAACGGCCGCATGAAGAAAGGCGACAAGGTCAAGTTCTTCCATACGGGCAAGGAATACGTGGCCGACGAAATAGGCGTATTGGGCTTCAAGCCCATCCCGACCGACAGCCTGTCGGCGGGCAACGTGGGATACATCATTTCGGGCATCAAGACATCGGCCGAAGTCAAGGTGGGCGACACGATCACGCATGTGGAGCGGCCGTGCGAAAAGGCCGTGGAGGGTTTCGAGAACGTGAAGCC
>CAMWSI010000182.1 GCA_947176875.1 uncultured Bacteroidales bacterium | reverse complement strand
TACGGTTTGTCTATGTGCGGTAGCGCGACTTTGGGCGCGTTGAAGAAGAATCCGGCGGTCTTGGGGTCGTGTACGGCCTTTAGTGCGTTGCCCTCTACCCAAGGTCTGTACGGCTTTGTAGGCTTCTTCTTGATTTACACGAAGATTACGTCCGAAATTTCTTGGCTTGCAGCTTCGGCTGTCTTCGCCGGCGGCTTGGCATTGGGTATCGTGGGCTTTTTTTCGGCCTTGCGTCAGGCGCGTATCTGCGTGGACGGTATCCACGGTATCGGTGGCGGTCACAATCTGTTCGCCAGCACGATGATTCTGGCTGTATTCCCGGAATTATACGCCATTATCGCGCTTTTGACCGTCATTTTGATCGGCGGCACGATTTAATGGCTGAACCGGCGTATCGTTTTCGATGAAAGACAAGTGCGATGCCGTTCGTCCGGCCGAATCAAACCAGGCCTACAGCCGTTCGGTATTCTACATCGACCTGTTGCTTTGTGCCACGGCTTTTTTCAGCTTCTTAAGCGTGGAATGGCCGTTGGGCGGTATCGGAAACATACGTCTGCCGGCTGAACTCTTGTTAGGCCTGTCTTGTCTGCTGTTCCTGTTCGTGTTGTGGGGACAGCGGCGTTTCAGGGCCGATTTGGGTCTCATGCGCCCAAACGGCTTTTGGCCCTGTGAGTTACGCTGGTGGATAGGCGTCTATCTACTATGGATGTGGATAGGCGTCTTTTTTTCGCCATGTCCGCAGGTGGCGTTCAAGGCCTCTTTCACTTATACGGCCTGTGTGTTGCCGGCGTTTTACGCTACGTATAAAATGGAAACCGAAATGCCCGGCGGAGGTTTCGGCCGGCGGATGGTCCGGGCGGCCTTGTTGGGGCTGACTTGCGTTTCGCTTTACGGCATCGGCCGTTATTTGTTCGGTGCACCGGTAACGATTAGTAAAATTTTCAGGGTGCCGCAACCGTTTTTGGCCGACCATACGCATTGGGGCGCGATGTTGGGGTTGTGGCTGTTTCCTTGCCTGTATTTCGTATGCTATGCGGCGCGGCCTTGGCAACGGATAGCGGCTTCGGCGGTGGCGTTGGTCTTTCTGGCGGCTTTGGCCGTCAGTCACGGGCGGGCTGCCGCGGCCTGTCTGTCGGTGCCTGTCGGCATCGCGGTTTTGCTGTATTGGCGACGGTTGCCCTGTCGGCCACGTTGGGTAACGGCGTTGGTGACGGTGGCTCTTGTTGTTGCGGGCGGCTGGTGTGTCGTGCGGCAGGGACGGGAGCAGGCGGCCGGTAAGTCTGAGAACTGGGGACGGAACATGCTGTCGCTCGTGCAGTACCGGCAGGATGCTTCCAGTATGGAACGCGTTAACCGTTGGAAATGCGCCGCGCGTATAACGGCCGACGCGCCGTGGTTCGGCTGTGGCAAAGATGTCTATCCGTTCGTGTACGGCCCGTATCAGAGGCCGGAGGAGATGACCCCGATCAGTACGATGGACGGCGATTTCGGCAACGCCCACAGTGAATACGCCTCGGCTTTCTGCGAGACGGGCGTGCCGGGCGGCCTGTTGTTCCTCTGTATGGTCGTGTTCGGGTTTACGGCCGGCATCAAGGCGTATCGGGCGTTAGGGCGGAATGCCGGCGAGGCGGCGGACGTCCGCCGGCAACGTGCCTGGGTATTATCGCTGCTCCTCGGTTTGACCGCCTATTTCGTACAGGGGCTGTTCAACAACTTCCTCTGTTTGGACAGCGGCCGGTTTTCGGTTTTCCTCATGCTGGCCTTGATACAGGCCGCCTATGTGCGAAGTCTGTCCAGTATCCGTCGGGAATAGGGGGGGAATATGGTTCATTGATTATAATTAAAAACGACCTATGAAGAATTTAATCGCAATACTGTTGCTGGCGTTTTTATGCCAGTCGTGCTTCACGACGCGGACCGGCGTGGGGGATTACCGCATCGCCACCAAGGCGGACAAGGCGGCGTCCTATACCTATTCTAAAGCTAAACAGTGTTATCTGTTTTGGGGTTTGATACCGCTCGGACACGCGCGGACGGCGGTACCGCACGACGGAAACTGCGAAATCCGGACCGGATTTGGTTTCGCGGATTTCGTGGTGTCGCTCCTGACGGGCGGTATCTTCTCGATGCAGACCGTCAAGGTCAAGGCGCCGGTGCAGTGGGGTACGCCGCCTTCCGCCCGTCCGGTACCGCCTAAGCCGCCTCATCATCCGCATTCCCCGAATGCGCCTGTCCCGCCTGCGCCGCCAAGGTATTAGGGCGGTGTGTCATATGAAAAAAGGCGACTTCTCAATGAAGTCGCCTTTTTCGTTTGGTTGTAACGGTGCACTGGACCGTGTCGGACTGCGGAAGCTCAACCGGCGCAAGGCCGCGTCGTTTACAGCAGGTGCTTGATTTTTTCCATCATGTCGGGCAACATGCGCATGGCCGCCATTTCCTTCCATTTCTTGCGGGCCTCGATGGCCGGCGTGCCGAAATAGACGCCTTTGGTCAGCGACTTATCGACGGCCGAAGTGGCCAATACGACGGTGCCGTCTTCCAAGACGAGATCCTTGTTCACCATGACGTCGGCCCACAGAATCACGTGGTCGCCCAAGGTCGTCACACCCGCTACGGCGCAGTGCGCGCCCACGAGGCAGTGCTTGCCGATATGCGTGTCGTGGCCGATTTGGACAAAATTGTCCAACTTGGTACCCTGTCCGATAATCGTGTCGCCCGTCACTCCCTTGTCGATCGCGCAGAGCGCACCGATTTCCACATCGTCTTCCAATACCGTGCGGCCGCAGGAATCGATGCGGCGCAACGTATCGCACGTATCGTGCTTGAAGTAATAGGCGTCGCCGCCGATGACGCTGTTGGACTGTATGATGACGTTGTCGCCTATGACCGTATGGTCGTAGATGCTGACGTTGGCGTGTATGATGCAGTTTTTACCGATTTTAACGTGGTTTCCCACAAAGACGTTGGGTTGAATGACCGTGCCTTTGCCGATTTCGGCCGTAGGGCTGATGGCGGAAGGGCAGGGTTCGAACGGCCGGAAGTGCCGCGTCAGCGCGTTGAAGCAGGAGAGCGGGTCTTCGGTCACGAGCAGGCATTTGCCTTCGGGGCAGACCACTTCCTTGTTGATGAGGATGACGTCGGCCGCCGAGTTCAGCACCATGTCGTAGTATTTCTCCGCGTCCACGAACGTCACGTCGCCGGGTTCCACCATGTGGATTTCGTTCATACCCGTCAGCCGGATATCGGCCTTGCCGATCAGGCGGGGTTGAACCGGCATCAGGGCGGTCAACTCGGCGATGGTATAGGGTTTGCTGAATTTCATGAGGTTAAGTTTTTTCGCTT
>CAMWSI010000181.1 GCA_947176875.1 uncultured Bacteroidales bacterium | reverse complement strand
TTTCAAACCCAGGCCGGATCCGCAGGCCGGAAAATCTTTGTCGGGGTGACAGGATTCGAACCTGCGACACCCTGCTCCCAAAGCAGGTGCGCTACCGGACTGCGCTACACCCCGAACACGGCGCAAAGGTAATCTTTTTTGCATTAAGCCGCAACCGGCCGTTCCCTCAGCCAAGCGGACAGCGGGCCGACATGCGGACATGACCGTACATCCGGCCTCCGACGGCATTCAGGCCGTCAGGCGCTACGCGAACAAGGCCTCCGCTTCGGCCAACACCCTTTCGGGCGTGACGTCCAACGGAAAAACGACGGACGGTTTGAGATACCAGAGCGACTTGTCCTGCTGGAACCGCTGTTCGCCGCCCCCCGTGATATTGAGCATGACCGTGGCGTCCGCAGATACCGTTCCTGCCTTGACGCTCGCCATCAACGACGATACGGCCACACCGGCGGCCGAATAGATGTCCACGCCCTCGGTTTCCTTGAACAAGCGCTGCGCCGCGCCCAACTCGTCGTTGGTCACCTGCAGGACATCGCCCCGCGTGTCTTTGAGCGCGTCGTACAAGCCGCCGGCAATGCCGTAAGGCGGCTGCCGATTGGAAAGCACCTTGGCTTGAATCGTCTCGGCATCGCGGCGCGCCTGGTCGTCGTCGTAAGCCAACAACGCGCGCGAGTCGGCTTTCCAAGCGTTGTACATCGGCAGGAACGGTGTGTTCTGCGACACCATGAGCCGCATCTTGTGCGTGCCGAAACGGCCGTCTTCCAACAGACGCAGATTAGCCTCCCAGGCCGCGATCGCGCCCGTACCGCTGCCCACGGCCTGAAAATAGAAATCGGGAATGCGGCCGATATGATCCACGGCTGACAATACGGTCGTGGACATACCGTCGCGGCGCGCGATATTCTTGGCGCCGCCCTCGGCCAAAAAACGCGGGGAAGCCAACACCATGTTGCTGATGCGGATGGCGTCGAAATAGTCGCCGCCCTTCCGCGCCGCGATGAGCTTGACACAATCGTCAAGCGGTTTTTCGAACCACAGCGCACCGATATTGTCTTCCGGCACGCTCAACAACAAAGGTATCCTGTTCTCGGAACATACTTTAGCGAACGCGCGCGCCGTATTGCCGGCCGAAGCCACGACCAAAACCCGTCCGTCGCCCTCGGGCAGCCGACCGCAGACCGAATCGGCCTCGGTTTCCTTGAACGAACAGGTGGTCATACGCGCGCCTATTTCCGGGAAATAACCGCTGAACGTGACATACAGGTTCCGCAAGCCCAAAGCCTGCGCCAAACCCTTGCTCTTATAAGTGACCGGGGCGCATGAACCGGTCAGCATACGCCTTACGGGCAACCAGTCGGCAAAACGGTAGAGACCATACTCCAGCCCCTTGGGCTTAAACTGTTTGCACGCGTATTCAGCCCGTACAAGAGACGGTTTTCCCGCTTGCGGATCATCGATAGTCCAACCGCTGTCGTCAAACAGACGGCCGGTGTCCACATTCCTCAACCGATAAGCGGTCGCTTTCATTTCTTCCATAATCGCATCTTTCTGAAAAACGAAACGGCTTTTGCCCACGGATATACCGGCATAGCCAAGTCTTTATCGATTATTTTTCAATACTTATACGCCAGCGGTTTCCCCTCGGTTCCGCGCTGACGACACGTCCCAAAGGTAGCCTTTTTTGCGGAGATATGCCAAAAAAATTTCTTATTCCGTTTCGGACGGCTTGTTCTTATTCTTTACGGCATTTAAATTTGCACGTTTTTTTACCCCGAAGGGGGCTTATCCTAACTCCTAAAAACGACACCGATTCAAGAACAAGAAAATATGAAAACAATGTTTTACGAGAAAACCAAACGGGCGACCGCCTGGGCGTTGGCGTTACTGCCGCTTTTGACCGTATGCACCTCCTGCGACAAAGACACCCGCCAGTTCAAGGGCGCATATTCGAGCAAGACCAGCGGCAGCCTCGTATTGCAAAAAGCCATCCCGTCCGCCCTCGATACCTTGAACCTGCCCGACACGATGACCGTTTCGCTGACACCGGAATCCGGCCAGATGCGCATTGCCGAAATCAAGGATAACGCGGACTACAATCTGCTCGTAAGCCTGAACCTGCTGGCCGGCGACGCGCTTTCGTTCCGCGCCAAAGCCGAAGACGGCGGCATTATATTGGAAACGACGCCGTACGAACGCTACATCCAGGCCAATGTATCCACGGACGTCAAGATGACGCTGGGCATAATGACAGGCGGTCGCGGCCGCATCTACGACGACGTCATCGTTTTCGACCTGGACTACCAGGGCCTCGGCCTCTACAACGGCGTGCCCTACACCGTCATAGACAGCCGTGTGAGCTGCATCGCGACCCTAAACGAATAAACCGTTCACCGTCATTTGTTTACCATTTATTCCAAACGTATTATTCCAAACGTACCATGGAGTTTCTTTTCTTGAAAAAACTGTCGGGATACGGACTGGCCGTATTGTTTTTATCGGGTTTGTCCGCCTGCAAGGAACAACCCGCCCTACCTTTCAGACACAACAAAACCGAAGCGCCGCAACCGATTCCGGTACGCGTCCTGACGGCCGAAACGAGTTCGGTCGTCAGACAGACCGCCTATGTCGGCAACGTGGCGCCCGCCAAATCGGCCGTCCTGACCGCGCCTTACCCGGGAACGCTCAAAAACGTAAGCGTGCGGGAAGGCGACCCCGTAAAGACGGAACAAACGGTAGCCGAAATCTTCTCGCAAAGCGTGAACAGCCGCTACGACGCGGCGGCGGCCACGCTCAAACGGGCCAGAGACAGTTATAACCGTGCCGCCCAAGTACACAGAAGCGGCAGTATTTCGGATGCCAAAATGGTGGAGGCTGAAACCGCGTTCAAACAAGCCGCTGCCATAGAGAAAGCGGCGGCACAAACCCTTCGGGACGGTCGGCTCAAAGCCCCTTTCGACGGCGTGATAGACGAAATCATGACTGACGAAGGCGTGGAACTGACGTTGGGACAACCCGTCTTGCGCATCCTCGACCTTTCGGCCGTGGAAATCCGGTTTCCCGTTCCCGAAAAGGAAATCGGCCGATGGCAGGCCGGCGACAGCGTCCACATTATCGTGCCAGCGCTCGACGACCGCCTTTTTCAAGCCTGTGTGACCACGACGGGCCTTTCGGCATCAGCGGTATCGCACACCTACCTCTGCACGGCCCGTCTGGCCGACCCGACAACGGAACTCAAACCCGGCATGGTCTGCAAGGTGTATGACCGACGGCTGTCAGACAGCGGCTTTGTCATTCCGACGGAACTCGTGGAACGGGACACGCAAGGCACTTATCTCTGGGTGGTGGAAAAC
>CAMWSI010000180.1 GCA_947176875.1 uncultured Bacteroidales bacterium | reverse complement strand
TCGTTACCGAGAAAAGCGCAGGCCGCCAACAGCCACGTGTATGCCTTGACCCACTTGTATGCGATATGTATGCGGCCGAACACTGCTTGCAGACGTTTACAGACTCCAATAAGTCAGTTCGTGAATTTTACCGCGATACAGCCCCTTGACATCGGCGAACACCGCTTTCGGACGGCATAAAGCCTTGAAAAACGCCTCGTCCTTACCTTGATACGCCCGGTGCGCCACAGCTAAAATCACAGCGTCATAAAACGGCTGAGGCGACGCCACCATACGCAGGCCGTATTCCCGCTCAACCTCGGCGGCCGAGGCATGCGGATCCACGACATCCACCCGCACGCCGAAATCCGCCAACTCCCGGATAATATCCACCACCTTGGAATTGCGGATATCCGCCACGTCTTCCTTGAACGTCACGCCCATGACCAACACGCGGCTGTCGCGCATACCGATGCCGAGGCTTATCATCTGCTTGAGTACCTTTTTGCCGATATAGCCGCCCATGCTGTCGTTGATAAATCGTCCCGCATTGATCATCTTGGGATGATATTTCAAGGCTTCCGCCTTATGCACCAGATAATAAGGGTCCACGCCTATGCAGTGTCCGCCGACCAAACCCGGCGAAAACTTCTGGAAATTCCACTTGGTGCCGGCAGCTTCCAACACGTCGTAGGTATTGATGCCGATACGGCTGAATATGATCGAAAGTTCGTTCATCAGCGCGATATTGACGTCGCGCTGCGTGTTTTCGATAATCTTGGCGGCTTCGGCCACCTTGACGGACGGCGCGCGGTGTACACCGGCCGACACCACCAATCCATATACGTCGGCTATTTCCGCCAACGCTTCGGCATCACAGCCGGATACAATCTTGACCGTATTGTCCAACCGGTGCCGCGTATCGCCCGGATTGATGCGTTCGGGCGAATAACCCAATTTGAAATCCCGGCCGGCCCTGAGCCCGGAAATTTCTTCCAGCAACGGCAGGCATTCTTCTTCCGTGCAACCCGGATAGACTGTCGATTCATACACGACGTAATCGCCTTTTTCCAATACCCCGGCCACCGAACGCGTAGCGGCGAGCAAAGGGGACAGATCCGGATTGTTGGATTCATCGACGGGGGTCGGCACAGCCACGATATAAAAGGACGCCGCGGCCAGTTCCTCCAACGATGACGTGAACCGGATATCGGCATCGGCAAAAGCCGCGGCCGGCAATTCTCCGGACGGATCGATGCCTTTACGCATCTTTTCCAGACGCGCGGCCGAAACATCGAATCCGACCACCGAAATTTTCTTAGCGAAAGCCAAAGCGATGGGCACCCCCACATAACCGAGCCCCACGACCGCCAGTTTTCCGCGTTTATCGAGCAATTCCCTATACATACCGTCCTTTAATTTGGGGATACCTTACTGACCCGACCGTCCGCCAGCCGGTATCGCTCGCCGCTCTCGGCGCAGACGGCCACGCCCTCCGCATCGAAATGCAGACGGCATCCGCGTTCGCTCATCCAGCCGATCTGCCGCGCCGGATTGCCGACCAAGAGCGCGTAAGGCGGCACGGGCTTGGTTACGACAGCCCCCGCGCCGATAAACGCGTAGGCGCCTATGTCGTGGCCGCAAACAATCGTGGCGTTGGCGCCTATCGTCGCCCCCTTGCCGACCCGCGTGACCGCATATTCGTTTTTACGGCAGACCGCACTGCGCGGATTGACGACATTCGTAAACACGCAGGACGGCCCCAGGAACACCTCATCTTCGCAAGTCACGCCCGTATAAATCGAAACGTTGTTCTGCACCTTCACATTCCGCCCCAGCACGACATCGGGCGAAACGACGACATTCTGCCCGATATTGCAACTTTCGCCTATGCGGCAGCCGCTCATGATATGGCAGAAATGCCAGATTCTGGTGCCGGCGCCTATATGGCAACCTGCATCGACCACCGCCGTCGGGTGTACGAAATAATCAAGCAGTTCCGCTCCGTCCGCCTGCGCCATGACCTTTGGTATTTTTTGCAAATATATGTATTTTCGCGCTCTAAAACCATATTCATTATGAATGAGAACCCCTCTTCCTCGCCTTCCGAAAACGAAATAGACCTTTTGGCACTGCTCGTAAATGCCTGTAAGGCCATCGGCCGGGGCATCGCCATCGCCGTGAAAGGCATCGGCACCGGCATAATGGCTTGTATCGGTTTCTGCGTACGTCACTTTTTCTGGCTGCTCGGCGGTACGGTAAGCGGCCTACTCATTATTATTCTCTTCGGACGGTTATCCGAAAAAATGTACGTGACCGGCGAAGCCATGCTGACCTGCATCGGCACACCGCTGCAAGACATCGAAACGGAAATTCACAAACTCAACCAAGTCATCCTGGCCAAAAACGCGGCCGTACTGGCTTCCGAAAACATGCTCGACACCGATATATCGCTGATACAAAGCCTACGGAACCTCTCATTCGGTTTCGGCATGGATATCGACAACGATACAGCCGTCGATTTCGTGGAATACAACAAAGCCAAAGCCAAGAACATCTATACGGAAAAGACGCTGAAAGGCGGCAGCAACGGCGACCGGATTGTCAAAGAACCCGTCCAGCAGAAAGTGCCCGGCCTTTTCTTCCTGAAAATGGAAACGGAAGTAACCGCCCTATCGGATTTCCACGCACTGGGGCAAGCCGTCTGCGCTTACCTGAACCGCTTGCCGCAACTTCAATCCCAATTGCACCTGCAACGTTTGGAATGGGAAGCCCGCATTGCGGAAATAGAAACACAAAAATCTTTATTGGACAGTCTGTTGCGCATCGAGTACTTCGAAAATTCACGTCTAAAGGCAGCCAGTTTCGCGCAAGGCTCCGATAAACTTACCCTCTCGGACTACAAAAAGAACGGTAGCCCCATCGATTACGAAGACCTCATAAATCTGACCGACGAACAAGCCCGGTTGGAGACTATGCTGGCCAAAACCCGACAGGTCGTTACGATTCAGTCCAACTTCGTTCCGGTACCCGCCTCCTTGCGGGTGAAAAAAGTTTGGGTCGGCCTTATATGGGTGGGTATTTTCATCGTCTCGGCCCTGATATACGATTTCCGCAAACCGATCGGCCAATACATCCGCCAACAGCGACAGAAATAGCATTCTATCAGACTCTACCGAACGGGGCGCGTCTGCCCCTCAAAAACGCGACGGCTTTTAGAAGCCGTCGCGTTTTTTTATGCGCGGAAACGACAGTGGACACGATAGGGTGAGAACACAGCGGCTGGACAATCGGCTCACATGGATTGGAGAAACATATTTAACGGGTATATTTAACAGGTATATTTATAGGGTATATTTTAGAATTAAAGGTACGTTTATAG
>CAMWSI010000179.1 GCA_947176875.1 uncultured Bacteroidales bacterium | reverse complement strand
AACAGCGAGGTGTGCGTGGCTTTCCACTTAGGCCGGAAACGCGCCGTTATCGGCGGTACGTGGTACGGCGGCGAAATGAAGAAAGGCCTTTTCTCGGTCATGAACTACTTTTTGCCGCTCAACGGCATGGCTTCGATGCACTGCTCGGCCAACAAGGGCAAAGACGGCGACACGGCCATCTTCTTCGGCTTGTCCGGCACGGGCAAGACCACGCTTTCGACCGACCCGAACCGCGAGCTCATCGGCGACGACGAACACGGCTGGGACGATGAAGGCGTCTTCAACTTCGAAGGCGGTTGCTACGCCAAGTGCATCCACCTGAGCAAGGAGAACGAACCCGACATCTACGGCGCGATCAAACGCGACGCCCTGCTCGAAAACGTCGTCATCGACGCCAAAGGCCATATCGATTTCGACGATGCCTCCAAAACGGAGAACACACGCGTTTCCTACCCCATCTATCACATCAACAACATCGTCAAGCCGGTTTCCAAGGCGGGTCACCCCTCCAAGGTGATTTTCCTGACGGCCGACGCGTTCGGCGTCCTGCCGCCCGTATCGCGCCTGACGCCCGACCAGACGATGTATCAGTTCCTGAGCGGTTATACGGCCAAGGTGGCCGGTACCGAACGCGGCATCAAGGAACCGACGCCCACGTTCTCGTCCTGCTTCGGCGCGGCTTTCCTGATGCTGCACCCGACAATGTACGCGCAGGAACTCGTCAAGAAGATGCGTCAGCACAACTCGACGGCTTACCTCGTGAACACGGGCTGGATAGGCGGGCCTTACGGCGTTGGCCGCCGCATCGACATTCCCTCCACGCGCGCCATCATCGACGCGATTCTGGACGGTTCGCTCGACAAGGCCGAAACCGAAACCATCCCGGTATTCGGCTTGGCCGTACCCAAGAGCGTGAACCGCGTGGATGCCAAGATCCTCAACCCGCGCAACCTGTGGGCCAACCCGGCCGACTGGGACAAAGCGGCGCGCGAATTGGGCGAGAAGTTCATCAAGAACTTCGAGAACTTTACCGACAACGAAGAGGGCCGACGCCTCGTGGCGGCCGGGCCCCAGCTGTAGCCTGCCTACACGCATTGCAAACCCCGGGGCGGATCGGACGATGGTTCGGTCCGCCCTTTTTTCATTCAAGTCATGACACACGCGCGACCCTGTTTTTTTGACTGTCTCCAACACGGCGGACGCCTTGGAAAGGCTTGGCTGTGGCTTTTGCTGACGGTGGTGACGACAGGTCAGGGACAGGCACAGTTCTATACCGGCTCCGAAATGAGTTTCGGCCGCAAGCGCGTGCAATACGAGAAATTCTTTTGGTCATATTACCGCTTTGACGGTTTCGACGTTTATTTCAACCGCAAGGGCAAGAATCTGGCCCTTTATACGGCCAACTACCTGCAATATCACTTGCCTGAAATGGAGCAGGCCATCGGCTATCAGACGCAGGACGCACTCAAATTCATCGTGTTCAACCGGCTGAGCGACTTTAAGCAAAGCAATATCGGCTATCTGGACGAGAGTAGCGAAACGGGCTACAATACGGGCGGCGTGACCCGCTTTATCGACAACAAAGTGTTTCTGTATTTCGAGGGCGACTATGCGGCGTTTGAACGGCAGATAAGGCGCGGCATGGCGTCGGTATTGCTGACGCAGGCCATTTCGGGCGCGAAAGTCAGCACGCAATACAAGAATTCCTATCTCATGGACCTGCCGGCCTGGTTCACGGAAGGGCTGGCCGCTTACTTCAGCGAGCCTTGGAACGAACAGTACGACGAACGCATCCAACAGGCCATCCTGCGCAACGATTACCGTTATCTGTCGGGCGTTTACGGTGAGGACGCAGCCTTCGCCGGCCACGCGTTCTGGTATTTCATCGCGCAACAATACGGTACGGACGCCGTGCCGCGCTGCGTGCGCATCGTGGCCAGTGAACGCAACATGGATAAAACGTTCCGCATCGCGCTCAACACCAAACTGAAAGATTTGCTGAAACAGTTCCGCGCGTTTTATGCCGAACGGGAAACGGGACGCATACGCGACAGCCTGGGCCACCACACGGTGCTGAAGCGGACGAACAAGCCGGAGACGGTCTATAGCCGCTTTACGGTCAATCCGGGGGCGGTCTGGCGCGACAGCGCGCTGACGGCCTCGCAGGAGGCGCTGTCGCGCACGGCCGCCCGCCGCGGCGAACAGGGCGCGGGAGGCAACGCGGCAGGCAAAGGGACGGCCGCGGCGGACGGCGCCGGCCGTGGAACGGCCGCAGACCGCCCCCGTCACGGCGGCGAACTGGCTTTTACCTCCAACTGGCTGGGCCGCGCCAAAGTCTATATCCAAAGCCTGCACCCGCCGCGGCGGCGGTGCGTCTATCGCACGGGAGCGGCCGTGAACGACATGCCCGACTACTCGTTCCCTGTACTGGCCTGGCATCCGAACGGCCACGCCTTAGGCATCGTGACGGAGGAGAAAGGGCGCACGACGCTCATCGTCTATGACCTGGAGAAAAGGCGGAAAGGCATCCGCCGTTACTACTTGGATTATTTCGAGAAAATCACGTCGTTCAGTTTCTCGCCCGACGGCCGCAGCATCGCGATAGCGGCCTCGAGCAACGGCCAGTCGGACATTTACCTGCACAACTTGACAGCCGGCACGGACAGGCAGATTACATTCGACCTCTACGATGACCGGCAGCCGACGTTCATTCCCGGCACGTCGTTGCTCGTCTTTGAATCGAACCGACCGGACGACACAATCCGGAAAGGCGAGAAATTCGAGGTGGCGCCCTCTATGAAGAAAGGCTCGAACCTGTTCGCCTACGACCTCAGGAACGGCGGCATCACGCTGTTTCAAATGACGGACGTGAACGACCGGGTGCGTCTTTCCGACCCCAACCCGATTGACGGACGGCGCATGCTGTTCCTGACGAATGCCTCCGGAAAGACGGACGTGGCGGCGGGCGGATTCGGACGCGTCATGGACCGTGTGGATACGGCCGTGCATTACCGCCGCACGTTCGAGAGCGTACCGCTCACAAACCTTCCGGCCGGCCTGCGGGAAATAGATGTCTCGGCCAAAGCCGGCGCCTACACGAGCCTCGGCCTGGAAAACGGCCGCTACGTACTGGCCGTGGAGCCGCTGTCGCCTTTGCGGGACGAACTGTACCCGAAACTGCCGACGCCGGCCTTGGCGACCCCCACGGCTTTCAAGAGCGGGATTCTGGCCAAAGAGGCGCGGATGGCGCGGCGTAAGGCCGTGGCCGACAGTCTGGCGGCCGCCGAGAAGGCGGAGGAGGCCGCCGCAACCGCCGACACGGCGGGCGCGGCTTCGCCGGGCACGGGCCGCCCGGCAGGCC
>CAMWSI010000178.1 GCA_947176875.1 uncultured Bacteroidales bacterium | reverse complement strand
CAAATCCTCTTACACGACAAGGAACGGCCTCTTGGCCATGTTCATGTTCCTGACGTTTTGTTTTTCCATTACAGACCGGAATCTGGACTTCAAGATCGGCATCATCTACTTCTGGCTTCTATACGGCCTGTTCGTCGCATATTCGCAATATACGAAAGACCGACGAAACGAAGATGCGGAACGGAATCCGATTGGATTACAAGGAAATGCAGATTAACGAAACGGTTGGTGCCGGAAACCGGCCGCGAGGCCGTTAGCTGAACGACGGACAGCAGACCGCAACGATTTTCAGACTTTTTCCACGGCTTGAATGAAGTCGGCGGCCAACGCCTCAAAATCGTGACGGCTACGCACATAGCGGTTACCATTTTCTCCCAATTGCGCCAGACGTGCCGGTCCACAAGCCACGGCCTCCTTAATGGCCTGCGCGATGGCCGACGGATTCTCCGGTGCCACGCACCAACCGCAGCCGGCCTCCGCTATCAAATCATTACCCGCTTCCAAAGCCATGACAATCGGCTTGGCCGCCATCATATAGTCGAATATCTTGTTCGGACTGACACCGAACCGGTAAACGGAACTGCGGTGCCATGCCAACAACAATACATCGAATTCGGCCAACAAAGCCGGCATGCACCGTTTGCCGACCGACGGCAAAAAATAAACTTCGGACCGGCGTGACGCGGCCTGCCGGCGCAAACGTTCTTTTTCCAAACCGTCGCCAACCAATACCAACGCGATATCCGGCCGATCCTTAATCAACCCCATGGCCTCTATCAGATCCGACAAAGCATTGGCAACCCCGTGTCCGCCGGCATAACCCAACAGGAATTTATTTTCGGACTTGAGTTTCTCCAGCAACACGCGGTGTTCTTCGGGCAGTTCCTCCCGGTTTTCCGGCAACCAGTCTTGTGCTACGACGCCGTTCGGCACCAAGGCCAATTTCTCCAACGGCAGACCGTGCGCCTTGACATGTTCGTGCACGCACGGCAGAATCGAGACCACCTTGTCGGCGTGGCGGTAAGCGTAGTCTTCGCCCCACTGCATGAGCCGGATAAACGGATGCTTCGCGCTCATACCGCCCAATTCCATAGGTGAGAGCGGCCACAAATCGTGGATTTCGTAAATGTATTTGGCGTTATTGCGCCGCGCGATGCGATGAGCCGGCCAATTGTCGAGCGTATAGGTCGAAGAAGCGATGACGACGTCGGGCTTGAACCGACGCCAGGCGCGAAAATGCAGGAACAATTGCGCCGTAAAGCACAGCATTGAAAGGAAACGCACAACGCCGTTGCCGTTATAGCGGGGCGTCCGAAGCCAACGGTAAGCGATGCCGTCTATGGTCTCGTTGCCGGCCTTCGGCTGGTGCTTGCGCAGATGCGAATAGACGCCACCCACAATCAATACGTCATGCCCCGACTTGACCCATTCCCTACCCAAATGATACGGGCGGAACTCCATCCCCAAACCCGGATGACCGGCGTAATGATTGACCACCAATATCTTCATATCATTGAGTCCCTACTTCGTTCTACGTCCGCCCAAACCCTTTCAGGAAGACGGGATAGAAGCGGCCACGTACAAATTTACACATTTTCTCCGAAAAGACGGCGATAAAACGCCGCATAGTTGCTTTCTGAAGAAAAACAGGTCTGATAACCAGCGTATGCTACCTGACGCATCGCGGCGCCGGCCTGCAACACCGCCTGCAAGGCTTCGTCGAACTCGGCCTGCGTGAAATCTTTCGGCAACAACCGTCCGCCGCCCGTCCGCACCAATTCGCCGCAGCCGCCCACATCGGTCGCCAGCACGGGAATGCCGGCCGCAAAGGCTTCCATGAACGAGACCGGCAGACCCTCGCTTTCGCTCACATGGACGAACGCGTGGAAGTAAGTGTTCAGATAGGTCTCGCGGAGACAGGCGTTATCGGTTTGACCATGCCAGACCACGCGGAAACGGGGGGCGGAGACGGGGGCGGAGGTCAGGGAGGCCGCTTCGGCCTGCAGGGCCGCCAGCCCCGCGCCGCCGCCGAAATGATGCCATTCCAAAACGGTATCGGCCGGCAAATGCGTTGCAAACGCCGCCAACGAGCGCATAAGTAACGGCAGCCGCTTGATCGGACTGACCAAGGCGCACGAAACGACGCGACAGATTCCCTGCGGCGGCCGCAGGGCCTGACGGCGCGCGACATCGTCGGGGCCGTGCGGCCGTACCCCCAGGTAAGCCGTACGGATTCTGTCCGCCAGTTCCGGATAACGCGCTTTGAGAAAATCCGCGCCATACCGCGAACACGGATACAAGCCGTCCAAAACCGCCAACGAAAACCGCCGGTACGGAAAATAACAGCCGGCCGCCTCTTCGTAAATATCATAACGATGACCACGCGCAACACAGCGCACATCCGGCAGCAGCCAGCCTTTTTCGTGCGCCAAGGCCATGCCCAATACGTTGTAATGCGCCCAATAGCTGTATAATACATCGCCCGGCTGCAAGTGGCGGCGGTGGCGGCGAATCCAGTCGGCATAGGCCCAGGCGGCATAGAAATACTTGACGCCCTGTTTGAAGCAAACAACGCGCGGCAAGGCCGGATTGAAATCGGACGACATCCGCCAAAAACGCGCCTGCGACAACATGCCCGCCAGCAGACAAATCCGCCGCCAAAGGCTGTTCAACAGCGGCGTAGCGGACACCTCGGATGCCTCGGATGCCGCCGGCACACCGATGGCCACGGGCGTATCCACGCCCGGCTCCCTGCACAACGGCACAAAACGGATACGGTCAGCCAAGCCCAAAGCCCGCGCCGAAAGCATCTCGTCGTGGAGAAAGACCTCGCCGCGGCGGGCGTAGGGGTAACTATGCGTAAAGAGGTATATCATAACCGTTTTTTTCGCGCTTTGTTTCCCGCTTGGTATCCGGCTCTGTTGTCGGCCACACCCGCCCCCTTTTCAACGGACGACACCGGAGCCGGCGACAGGCCGGCCGCCCCGAAACCCAAGGCGCCGACCGCCCAAAACCACTGGGCCGGCACGAAAGAAGAAGAAGCCATACTCAAGGCGACAAAACCGGACAGCGTCGCCGTTGCCACAACGGCTTGCCTCACGGCCGTAACCCGGCCGGCATCGAACACCGCGCCCCCGCAAAGGCCGGACGCATCCCTGAAGTGCCGGCCGGCCTCGACCACCAACCGCAGGTTCACCCACCACGTCCGGACATACACCCAGCCATAAAAACAGAATACAAACAAGCCGCAAGCGAACAAAATTTCCAAAAACCAGCTGTGCAGATGCGGCACGTCGCCCACGGTATAAACCGGATATTGCAAATTATAATAATCGACGCCGCCCCACCCCAAACCGCGGTACCAGAC
>CAMWSI010000177.1 GCA_947176875.1 uncultured Bacteroidales bacterium | reverse complement strand
TCGGCTTTTACGAAAGAAACCGTCTATACGATTACCGGATTGGAAGAACAGACGAGCTACAAGGCCATGGTAATCGCCTACTGTTCCGAAGACCGCAGCCTGTATTCCGAACCCGCGACCACCACTTTCTTTACTTTGCTCGGTTGCCACACGCCGACCGATTTCAGCGTGAACAACATCACGCTTACGGGGGCGGATTTCAGCTCGGCAAGCGACCAACCGGACTACATGAGCCTGCGCCTGGTTTACGTATGGCCTGAAAACAGCGAAGACATACGCATATTCAGACAACAGACCGATACCTTGAGCCTACAGGAATCACTGATGCCGAGAACGGCTTATGTCGCCGCCACGCAAGCCGTCTGCGGCACCGACTCGAGCGCGATGAGCGAAGAAATCCGTTTTGTCACGAATCCCGCGGCGACGGAACCCGTAGCCCAAATCAACGCCCTGTTCAACGTCCGCACGCAGGACGGCCATGTTCACATCCGGAACCTGAACGGACTGCTCGTCAAGAACGTAAGCGTTTTCAACCTGAACGGCACCCGACTGGCCGACTTCCGTACCGACAGCCGCGACGACCTCACCCTGCCGGTGGACGGCCGCCATACATTGGTTTTCGTCCGGTTGCAAACGGAAAAAGGCACGGCCGTTTACAAGACCTACCTGCAATAACGATTAATTGTAAAACTAAATAACTACTACACTATGTTCAAAAAACTGTTTTCATCAATGGCTTTGCTGCTTGTCGGCCTGGGTGTCCACGCCCAGACGACCCAAAGCAACACCGTTTACCCCGGCGAAAACGGGGCCAAGACCGTCCTTATCCAAAAGGCCTACTACGGTTATGTACAATTCCTTTCGGGGGACGCGCGTTATATAAGCGGTCTGCTCGGCGGCGCGGCCGGTTTCGCTTACGACATCGTCAATGACACCTGCCTCATGTACGAAGATTTCACTTTGCCGGGCTTTATCTCGCCCAACCATTATGCGGGACAGGACGACCCGGGCGAAACCGTCGTGAACGCATTCGCGTACTACAACGGCACCAGAACGCCGCTGGAACACGTACTCGAATCAGGCAAGCCGTCGTACGACGACGTCTTCATCACGGCCGTACAGGGCAATGGCGACAATCTGGTCACGATGGTTTACGAACAATACGATAAACCGTCCGGCAGCAAGGGTTTCGTCAATATCGCCGCCATCCACGACGGGAAAACCGGTAAACTCAAATTCAAACTGCCGTTGGTATGGAATATGCCCATTTCCGGCGATGCGCTCGGCTTCGGCGCACGCGGCGACTGTATATCCGGCGACGGTACCGTCGTAGGCGGACACAGCACGAACCCGTTTGTCGCCGGCAAATGGTCGCTGGCTTTCTGGGACATCAGCGATCCGGACAACATCCTTACCTTTGGCATCGAAGACGAAGGCTTCGATTTCGGTACATTCTACGGTGC
Organism: uncultured Bacteroidales bacterium; assembly: GCA_947176875.1. Classification (GTDB taxonomy): domain Bacteria; phylum Bacteroidota; class Bacteroidia; order Bacteroidales; family P3; genus CAMXAS01. The sequence continues at coordinate 1,916 of CAMWSI010000177.1, read as the reverse complement.
CAATTATGACGGTAGCGTCCTGGTCGGTTCGAGCGAATCCAACGGACAAGGCGTTATCGTGAATTACGACAAAACCGCCAAGAAATTCTCCTACAAAACCGTTGCGCCGCTGCCCGGCTGGGATATGGTAGCCTTTACCGGCGTAGCCGACAACGGCACGGTTATCGGTTATTGCGGCATGGCGCTGGATCCCGGCACGCGGGAACCCGTCTTCTACACCGAACTGACCGGTTTGGTCAAGATGAACGAATATCTCTACGAATACTACAATATCGACCTCCAGAAACTGGGCCTCTACGTTCCTATCGCCATATCGCGCGACGGTTCGATACAGACCGGTTTCTTCAACGATGACAGCGGCTACTCGCTCCCTTGGTACAACAAACTGGGCAGCGCACCTATCCTGCCGCGCGCCCGCAAAATTTCGGCCCGCGCCGCCAGAGGCACGCTTGAGGTAACCATCAATTGGCAGCAACCGTTCAAGAGCGAACATACGCTGAAAGGCTACAACATTTACCGCGACGACGAGACCTCGCCGCTCAACGAGACGCTGTTGCCTGTCTCGACGCAGGACTATAGCGACAAACCCGCGGCCGGCCGACATACCTATTATATCGTGGCCGTTTACGACAACGATGCCTCGATGAAAGCGGCGTCCAACACCGTCCAAGTCGTACAACCGGGCGAATGCTTCCCCGTACAGTCGGTCGGACACCGTTTGGAATACAACCGCTACGCCACTATCTTCTGGGGACAACCCTCGTCCGAAGTGGCTGCCTTGGCTAAAAACGACCGCGTGTCGCCGACCAAGGAACCCAAGGGAAAATTCAACCTGCAGTTGGATGCGGCCGAGACCGCCGCTCCCGAAACGGCTCAAATGGCTGCGACGCCGCGTCCCAAATCGTACACCAGCACGACGCTTGACTATATCGCCAACGTGGACATGCTGACCTACAGTGGCTTTGCCGGTATAAAAATCGGCGATTACTATTACACGTCCAGCCACTTGGGCGGCGGCATCCAGGTACTCGACAAATACAACGAGATCGTCCGCGTCATCACCCACGAAGGTCTCGGCGCCGTCATGGCGATGGTTTACGATGACGAGTCGAACACCCTCTACTGCGGCACACTGACCGGTATCAAGAGCATCGATCTGGACAACGACAAAATGGACATCATCGCACCTGTCTCCGCCCGTTTCCTGGCCTACGTCCCCGAGCTTGACGGCGGCAAAGGCGGCTTTGTAGCCGGACGGGAACACAGCTGCAACACCTACACGATGGACGGCGAACTCATCGAAGCCGACATCCTCAATTTCAGATCGCCGATTTACGCCTGCGGTGCCGCCTACCACAACGGACGCCTCTATGTATCGTCCGCTTCCGGCAAGTACTACAACGAAATCTATGTGTTCGATTTCGAGAAACGCACGCAAATAGGCGAGCCCATACAGGTAGTGGAAGATCCGGCTCTGTACGATTTCCTGACTTTCGACGGACTGTTGCCGCTGACGGGCATTACCCAGGCCGGCAGTTTGAGCGTCTGCACGCTGGAAGACGGCACGACGGCTTTGGGTGCCGTATTCCAATGCGCCTATATCACCACACGCCTTATGTTGCTGGAAATTGAAAGCGACGCGAGCGTGAAAGGCTACGACCTCTACCGCAGCTTCAACGGCGGCGCATACCAAAAGCTCAACGGTGATACGCCGTTGGCCACGCGCCGTTACTCTGAAACGCTGACCGAAGCGGGCAAATACGCCTATTATGTCGTCGTGCTTCCTCAAAACGCCGACGCACCGGAATCCGCCGCTTCGCCGGTCGATACCGTTAAGGTGGCCGCCACGGCCGACTGCCCCAAACCGACTTTCACGATTCGGGAAAGCAACCGCTGGACGGTATTGGACTGGATGC
>CAMWSI010000176.1 GCA_947176875.1 uncultured Bacteroidales bacterium | reverse complement strand
TTCCAAACCCGCGAACAACTCGCTCTCTTTCCGCCAGTCGTGCCGCCAATAAAAGTGGTTGGAAAAATGATAACTCTTCATGTACTCCGGCGCGTGGCGGGTATAGCCGAAAAACAGTTTGACGCCGTCGTTCCGCAGCAGATTCCGCCCACCGTCCCTGAAACAATACTTGGCATAGAAACGGGCCAACCAGTCGCCTTGGTTATAACCGCCGGCACCGAAATCCGCATACGCGTCCAACACCACGCTGCGGGCAATAACCCCCTGCAATTCCGCAAACGGATACCAACTGTGCCACTGCTGCTTGTAAAGCATATCCCGTTGCCGCACATACGAAAACTTACCCCCCGCCGCCACTTTGAAGACGCGGCCGTCCAACTGATCGACGTCGCCGTAACTGTAATAGAGCCATTGAGTCAGCTGCATATCCCAGGATGTATCGCGCGACTGTGATTCATTCACGAAAAAATCCTTATAATACCCGTCGGCCGCTGTCGTCCGATCCACATAGGTCCGCCTGTAATCGTTCAATTCGAAAGTATGCGCGATAAAACCATAGGAACGGTCGTTTTCCGGTATCGTATCCTTATGGTCCACATAAATGTGATAGACCTGCTTGAAAAAATACGTATTGTCGCGCCAGCGGGTATTCGTTCCCGTGGAGAAGCGGACGGGGATGTTCAGACGGTTGGTGATCAAATTTTCCGAAAACAGGCTGTCGCGCGTAATGCCGCCGTTCTCGCCTACCCGCGCCGTATTGCGGATATAACCGAACTGCAACCGATACCGTGCGTCCCGCGTAAAATAATTGCCGTAAAACCGCAGGTTGTGCTGCAAGGTATTGCTGTTCGTGTAGATGCCCTGCGCCTGCAACACATTGTAGTCCACCGTCAGGTTCAGCCCCCGATAGACGTTCTGACTGTGCGTCACATTGAAAACATGTAGATTCTTGCCGAAATTATTGACGTAATACAGATTGGAATACGGTATCTTGGTCTGATAAAAACGCGTGTTCTCAACGGTATAGGTCCATGATGAAAACGGATTGTAACGTTCCTCGTAGCCTGAGGCCGACGGCGGTCTATACCCGATGACCTGATCCGTCTGTCCCACCTCGCCACGGCCGTTGCGGAAATCCTGATGCGCATAAATCTTGTCGTAAATCTGAAATTGCGAAAGCGGATGCCGGGTGCTGTCCAAAGCCGGCACGGACGTCTGCAACGGGCTGTCGTAAAAATAATAGGACGTACCGTGCATACGGGCCATGGCCGCCCGCTTGGCGCGCCGCACCGAATCCCGTGCGGCCGAACTGGTATTGGCCGTATTCTGTACCGCGCCCTCAATCTGGGCCGTATTCTGAGCCGCGACGGGGTAGATTCCTCCTATCGCGCAACAAGCCAGCCATCCGACAAACAACCTTGACAACGTTCTTGCTTTCATATCGCGCGTCCCGTTACCACTGCTTTATCAGATGCCGCATAATGGTCTCCACGGCACCGGCATGTTCCTGCACGTAGCGGGCGGCGGTCTCCGCGGACTTACGCCAATCTTCCGGACGGCTCAGCCGTTGCAGGCATTCATCGAGTTGCGCCACATTCCGCACGGGAAAAGCCGCGCCGGCCTCCACCAACTCCACGGCTTCGGAAAACTTTTCGTAATTCGGCCCGAACAATACCGGCAGACCGTAAGCGGCCGGTTCCAACGTATTGTGGATTCCCTTCCCGAAACCGCCGCCGATATAAGCGATGCGGCCGTAACGATAGAGTTTGGACAAATGGCCCACCTCGTCTATGACCAAAATCTTGGCCGCATCCAAAGCCGCCCGCCATTCGTTTTCCGGCAACTGCGACAGACGGGAATACAAACAACAGCCTTCCAGACGCCCGGACTCCTCTATATGGTGAATCCGGCTGCCTTTGATCTCGTGGGGCACGACGAGCCAACGGTAATTCCCCAACATGGCCGTATGGCAATCGCGGATCAAGTCGGCATCCTCGTCCCAAACGCTACCCGCCACAATCAACGGTGCCTTGCCGGCAAAATAAGCGACCATCGGAAAATCAGCCGCTTCTTTCTTGAGCCGCACAACCCGGTCGCAACGCGTGTCTCCGGCCACATAAGCCTGCGGAATCCCATTGTTACGCAGACAGACCAGTGAGGCTTCGTCCTGCACGAAAAATGCCGTTACCCGTTGCAAATGCCGTTTGAACCAACGCGCATACCACTGGAAAAAATAATCGGTGGAACGGAAACGGGCGGCGACGAAATAATGCGGAATTCGCCGCGCCGCCATTTCCCGCATGAAATTGAACCAATATTCGTATTTGACAAATACCGCGGCCTGAGGCCGCACAATATCGAGAAACCGACGGGCATTCCGCGGCAAATCCGCAGGCAGATAGGCCACCACGTCGGCCAAGGGCGTTTCCTTGCACATCTCATAGCCCGATGGAGAAAAAAACGTCAGCAAAATTTTCTTTTCCGGATACCGGGCCCGACAAGCGGCCAACAATTCGCGCCCCTGTTCGAATTCCCCCAACGAAGACACATGAAACCACAACACCTCGGCCGTATTGCCGGAAAACGCCCTACGTAAACCGTCTTCCCAACCGCGGCGACCTTCCACCCACTGCCGCGCCTTGGTATTCCAACGACGCGCCAGCGTTATACCGGCAACCATACACCTGATTCCGAAACCATACAAGCACCGTATCATTGTTTTCCGCTTCTCTCGCTATGCTTTCCCGCCCAAACGGAAAGCGATGTATTTGATGGTTTTGCCGGCCGCAAGCCAAATACCTTCGTAATACGTCTGTACGGCACGCGCCAACTCCAAACCGGTTGCGACTTCCCCCCTATACAGATTATCCGTATGCGCCACGATGTCATAACCCGCCGGCCGCACCACCTCGTTCAATGTGTAATCATAAAGGTCTGCGTCGTCGGTTTTAAGATGCACCAAACCGCCCGCCCGTAAAATACGCGCGTAACGTGCCAGAAAATCAGGCGAAGTCAAACGCTTGCGCGGCTTGTTCGGCTGCGGGTCGGGAAACGTCACCCAGATCTCGGAAACTTCATCCGGCGCAAACATCTTCTCGATGAATTCAATCTGAATACGTGCGAACGCCACATTCGTCAAAGCACGTTCCAACGCGTTCCGGCATCCGCGCCACAGGCGCGCCCCCTTGATATCAACCCCCACGTAATTGCGCGTCGGATCCAGTTGCGCCAATCCCACCGTATAATCCCCCTTTCCACACCCCAACTCTAAAACGAGAGGCGCCGTATTCTTGAAATACGACGCGCCCCATTGTCCCTTTATCGCCATATCCGGCGTTGTGGGAACGCTCGGCCATTGAAACAGATTCGGGAAAGTTTCATTTTCCGCGAACCTGAGCAGTTTTTTCTTTTTACCCAATGCCGA